>NZ_JBOZRT010000050.1:0-225371 GCF_050789165.1 Azospirillum sp. | reverse complement strand
GGCGCCGGAGTCCAGCGTCACGTCGACCTCGACGGTCGGGTTGCCGCGGCTGTCCAGGATCTCGCGGGCGGTGATGTCGGTGATGGCGCTCATGGTGGCTGGTCCTCCGCTTCTTCGTCGCGTCGTTCAGGGCGTCGTACAGGCGCGCGGGCTTGATAGCCCCTGAAACCGGGGCTGGCAAGGCCGTGGTGGCGCATCTTTCGGGTGGATCAACCCTGCTTGGCCAGCCGGTCGAAGGCCTGGAGGCGCTCCAGCAGGGCCGGCATCTCCTTCAGCGGGACCATGTTCGGGCCATCGGAGGGGGCACAGTCGGGATTCTCGTGCGTCTCCATGAACACGGCGGCCACGCCCACGGCGATGGCGGCGCGCGCCAGCACCGGCACGAACTCGCGCTGGCCGCCGGAGGTGGTGCCCTGGCCGCCGGGCTGCTGGACCGAGTGGGTGGCGTCGAACACCACCGGGAAGCCGGTCTCCGCCATGATCGGCAGCGACCGCATGTCGCTGACCAGCGTGTTGTAGCCGAAGCTGACGCCGCGCTCGCACAGCAGGACGCGGTCGTTGCCGGACTCCGTCAGCTTGGCGGCGACGTTCTTCATGTCCCACGGGGCTAGGAACTGGCCTTTCTTGACGTTCACCGCGCGCCCGGTCTGCGCCGCGGCGATCAGCAGGTCGGTCTGCCGGCACAGGAAGGCGGGGATCTGGAGGACGTCCACCGCCTCGGCCACCGGGGCGCACTGCTCGGCCTCGTGCACGTCGGTGATGACCGGGCAGCCGAAGCGTTCGCGCACCTCGGCGAAGATCGGCAGCGCCTTGTCCAGTCCCAGGCCGCGGGCGGTCTTGATCGAGGTGCGGTTGGCCTTGTCGAACGACGACTTGTAGATCAGCCCGAGGCCGAGCGCGCCGCACATCTCGGCCAGCGCCGCCGCGGTCTCCAGCGCGTGGTCGCGGCTCTCCATCTGGCAGGGGCCGGCGATCAGCACGAAGGGGCGGTCGTTGGCGATCGAAAGGGGGCCGATCTGGACGGTGCGCGGCGTGGTCATGGAACGGACTCCGGAAAACGAACGGCCCCCTGAGGGGGCGCCGAAGGCGACCATTCATGATGGAAGGGGTGGGGCCCTGTCGAGTCCCTTGGACGCCGGTCAGCCGCGCGCGCGCAGGCGCCGGCCGGCGAGGTCGAGGGCGGTCTTCAGCTGCGCCAGCGAGAAGGGCTTGTGCACCACGCCCAGGGGGTAGGTCTCGGTGAGGCGGCGCATGGTGGCATGGTCGGCGTAGCCGGACAGGAAGATCGAGCGGATGCCGAAGCCCGCCGCCAGCCGCCGCGCCGCGACGATGCCGTCGCCGCCGCCGGCGAGCCGCACGTCCATCAGCGCCAGCTCCGGCCGCTCCCGGTCGGCGAGGTCCACCGCCTCCTGCTCGGTGCGGGCGATGCCGCAGACGGTGTGGCCGAGGTCCTCCACGGAGTCCTTGATGATCTGCGCGATCGCGGGCTCGTCCTCGACGACGAGCAGCCGCAAGCTGCGCGCGGCGACCGGCGGGGACGCCGCCGGGGCGGCGACAGGCGCGGAGCCGGGCCCGCAGCGCGGCGGGGCGGGAGCGAGAACCGTATCGGGATCGTCCACTCGCACGATGCGCCTCCCCCTTTCTTTCGGGGCAAGGTTAAAATTTCTTTACCAATATAAAGTGGTATACGGGCAATTCGGGAAGTTCAAGCGATAACTGCACGTGGCATAGCCCATTGCGCCGACGCGTTCGGGCGGGGTGCGTCGATCGAAAGGGGTAGACGGAAGGAGGTCAGCGCCGCGGCGGGCCGAGCCAGTCCACGGGCCCGCCCGGGGACGCGGCGCGCGCCGGGCGCGGCGCGGCGGCGGAGCGCGGTGGTGCGCCGGTCGAGGTCATCCACGACATCGGGCCGATGCTGGTGACGACCGGCGCGGGCGGCAGGGGCGCCGGCGGGGCGACCGCCTGCATCGGCGGCGGGGGCGGCGCCGGGGGCGCGGACGCCACGTCGGTGGCGGGAGGCGGCTCGGGCGCCGGGGGCGGGGCGGCCTGCAGCAGGGATGGCGGCGGCGGGTCGGGGCGGTCGGCGTCGGCGACCGGGCCGGCGCTCACCTCGATCCGGCGGGCGGCGTCGCGGATGCCCAGCAGCGTCTTGACGGCGGATTGCAGCAGCGGCGCCATGCGGGCGGCATCGGCCAGTTCGGCGGGCGACAGCGCGGCGAACTGGGCGCGCACCTGCTCTACCGCGTCCTCGATGTGGGCGCGCAGGTCGTCCGTGTCGCGCGCGACGCGCTCAAGGTCCTGCTTGAGCGACGAGATCTCGAGCGCCTGCCGCAGTTCGTGGAAGCCGATGGATTGCGCCGTGGCGCGCAGCGACCGGAATTCCTGGGCCATGCCCGATCAACCCTCGAAACCCAAATGCCCGACGTTCTTTTCTTCAGCCCCGGACGCGCCGTGTCACACGTTTAACCCCGTTGCGGAGTGTTGGAAACCGTTTGCGCCCCACGGTTGCTTGTACTATTTTTCGCCGGCCGAAGGGAAGGGTTCCTTCGGCCACGATCCCGCCCGCGATTTGCCTCCCCCAAACCTCATCAGGTCCGGATAGCCACGGTGTCGATCGATCGCACGGAACTCGAGCGGCTCCTTGCCGATCGTCCGCAGGGCAACCGCAGCGCCATGCAGGCGGTGCGCGACAGCTACGGCGACATCAGCCTGATGCGCGAGCGCGGGCTGTCCTGGGCGCAGATCTCCGAGGTGCTGGCCAAGCTCGGCATCAGCGCCCGCGGCGACCAGCCGATTTCCCCCGTCACCCTGCGCTCCGCCTTCTTCCTGGTCGGCGTCGAGATGCGCAACGGCGACGCCCCGGCGGAGGAGGGCGAGCCCGCCTCGCCGGAGACCCTGGAAGCCATCCACCGCGCCGCCATGGCCTCCGGCCGCCCCGGCGCCGCGGTGCCGGACGTCACCCCGGCGGTCGCCGAAATCGCCGAGGCCGCCGCGCCCGAGCCGGAACCGGAGCCCGATCCGGAGCCGGTCCTCGCCGCGCCGGCCGACGAACCGCCCCCCGAACCGCTCCTCCAGCCGGAGGAGCCGCGCACCGGGGAGGTGGTCCCGGCGCCGGAACCGCCGCCACCGGCACCCTCTCCTCCGGCGCCCGCGCGCCCGCTTCCGCCCATCCGCCCGCTGGAACAGCCGGGCTTCACCGATACGACGACCAGACATTCGAAAGGCGATCCCATGCTGGGTACGATCTTCGTCCTCAACGACCGCGGCGGCGTCGGCAAGACGCTGCTGTCCCATCACCTGATGGCGACGGCCATGCTGGAAGGCCTTCAGCTCAAGGTCGTGGAGTACGAGGTCAACGAGCGCCTCGCCCGCCTGTTCGGGCCGGAGGTGGTCGAGCACCGCCGCATCACCCAGGACTTCATGAACATGATGGGCTCGGGCGACGGCTTCTACGAGTTCTGGGACCAGATCGGCCCCGAGCTGCAGCGCGGCGGCCGCCTCTACGACTTCGGCGGCAACATCAGCCAGTGGTTCTTCAACTGGGCCGAGGTGTCGGGCTTCGACTACTACGTCGGCGACGGCGAGCGGCTGACCTTCATGGTGCCGGTCACCGTTGACCTCGCCTCGCTGTCCACCGGCATGGCGACGCTGGAGCGCATCGCCACCATCGCCCCGAAGGCCAAGCGCGTTCTGGTCGAGAACGGCACGTCGGGCCCGTTCAGCCAGCTCGAGGACAGCAACTACGCCCGCCGCAAGGCCGAGATGGTGGAGCGCGAGGGTGTCCAGGTCATCTCCATGGCGCCGTGCACCGCGCCGGCCTGGGCCCGCCTGACCGGCCACCGCCTGGACCAAGTGGCGCAGATGACCCGCGAGGATCTGGTGAAGCTGGGCATGACGCCGCCGGTGGCGTCGCGCTCGCTGATCATCATCCACGAGTGGCTGCGCAACATGCGCCAGGCGCTCGCCCCGTACATCGTGGACGCCTTCCGCCAGACGCCGGGCGTCGGCGGCAAGGGCGCCAAGCAGGGCGCGCTCTGATTTCGGGCCATTGACAGCCCTCCCTCGCCTCCGGCGGGGGAGGGAGGGGACCCGCGACGCGGGGAGGGTGGGGGCAACGGCGCGTCCAAGAATCAACGCCGGCCGTTTCAGTCGTTGCCCCCACCCAACCCTCCCCCGGCGGAGCCAGGGGAGGGCCCTTAAAGCTTTACAGGAACCCCTCGACCAGTTCCGCGAACTCCTCCGGCCGCTCGGCGTGGATCCAGTGGCCGCCGGGGATCATCGCGACGCGGGCGTTGGGGAAGTGGCGGCGGATCTCCGGCTCGGACTCCGGCGTGATGTAGTCCGAGCGGCTGCCGCCGATGAACAGCGTCGGCCCCTCGTAGCGGGCGTCGCCGAGGTCGGGGAAGCCGATCAGCTTGTCCATCTCCGCGCCGGCCGCGTCCAGGTTGATGCGCCAGCGGAACGCGCCGTTCTCCAGCACGAGGTTCTGCAGCAGGAAGGAGCGCAGCGGCGCCTCGGGCACCGCGTCGGCCAGCTGCGCGTCCACCTCGGAGCGGCGGGTGCGGCCCTCCAGGTCGGCGGCCTTCATGGCGGCGATGAACGGGGCGTGCGTGTGCGTGTAGCGCACCGGAGCGATGTCGGCGACCACCAGCCGCTCCACCCGGTCGGGGTGCTTGAGGGCCAGCGTCATCGCCGTCTTGCCGCCCATCGAGTGCCCCACCACGGCGGCGCGGGCAAAGCCGCGGTCGTCGAGGAAGCGCAGCACGTCCTCGGCCATCTCCGGGTAGCTCATGGTCGGCGCCCACGGCGCGCCGCCGTGGTTGCGCAGGTCGAGCGCGTAGACGTGCCGGCGCTCGCCGAAGCGCTT
Source organism: Azospirillum sp. (assembly GCF_050789165.1). Taxonomy (NCBI): domain Bacteria; kingdom Pseudomonadati; phylum Pseudomonadota; class Alphaproteobacteria; order Rhodospirillales; family Azospirillaceae; genus Azospirillum; species Azospirillum sp. The sequence goes on along the minus strand of NZ_JBOZRT010000050.1, from coordinate 220,504 downwards.
GGCCAGCGTCTGCCAGTTGCGCGCCGAGCCGAACAGCCCGTGCAGCACCAGAAGCGGCGTGCCGCCGACGGTCTCGCCGGCTTCGAGGTAGGAGAGCGGAAGGCCCTGCGGCATGGTCGGTCCATCGTTTTGTCGAGACGCGCGATCCTAGACGCGGATCGTTGGTGACGAAACAGCCGGAATCGGTAGGATGCGCCGCGCCGGGCGCATGCCGGCACAGTTCTTGGGGTTTTTCCGCGTGCTTCGCAACATCCTCTCCGTCGGCGGGCTGACGCTGGTCAGCCGCGTGCTGGGCTTCCTGCGCGACATCCTCACCGCCGCGCTGCTGGGCGCCGGGCCGGTGGCCGACGCCTTCTTCGTGGCGCTGCGGCTGCCCAACCACTTCCGCGCCCTGTTCGCCGAGGGGGCGTTCAGCGCCGCCTTCGTGCCGCTGTTCTCGGCCGCGGTGGTGCAGGACGGCAGGGAGGGCGCGAAGCGCTTCGCCGAAGAGGTGCAGGCGGTCCTGCTGCTGGTGCTGGGCGTGCTGAGCATCGCGCTGATCGTTGTCATGCCGCAGTTCATGCTGGTGTTCGCGCCGGGCTTCGCCGACGAGCCGGAGAAGTTCGACCTCGCGGTGCTGTTCACCCGCATCACCTTCCCGTACCTGCTGTTCATGTCGCTGGAATCGCTGCTGGCCGGCGTGCTGAACAGCGTCGGGCGCTTCGCGGCGGCGGCGGCGGCGCCGATCCTGCTGAACGTCTGCCTGATCGTCGCCATGGTCGCCGCGGCGCCCTTCATGCCCACCGTCGGCCACGCGTTGTCCATCGGCGTCTTCGTTGCCGGGCTGGCGCAGTACCTCTACCTCGTGTGGGACGCGCGCAAGGCGGGCATGGTGTTGCGGCTGGTTTGGCCGCGTTTGACGGCGGGCGTGAAGCGGTTCCTGACGGTGCTCGGGCCGGCGGCGCTGGGATCCGGGCTCACCCAGATCAACCTGTTCGTCGATACGCTGATCGCGTCGCTGCTGCCGACCGGCGCGGTGTCGTACCTGTACTACGCCGACCGCCTCAACCAGTTGCCGCTGGGCGTCATCGGCATCGCCATCGGCACCGTGCTGCTGCCGGAGATGGCGCGGCGCATCAAGTCCGGCGACGAGGCCGGCGCCGTGGAGAGCCAGAACCGCGCGGTGGAGTTCACGCTGCTGCTGACGCTGCCCTGCGCGGCGGCGTTCCTGGTGTCGGCGCTGCCGATCCTGTCGGTGCTGTTCCAGCACGGCCGCTTCGGCCACACCGATGCCGTGCAGTCGGCGCTGACGCTGCAGGCCTACGCGCTGGGGCTGCCGGCCTTCGTGGTGATCCGCTCGCTGGTGTCCGGCTTCTACGCCCGGCACGACACGGCGACGCCGGTTCGGGTGGCGGTGGCGGCGATGCTGGCCAACGTCGCGCTGAAGGTGGTGCTGATGGGGCCGCTGGCGCAGGTCGGGCTGGCGGTGGCGACGTCGGTGGCGGCGTGGATCAACGCCGGGCTGCTGGCGTGGCTGCTGCACCGGCGCGGCCTGTTCCGCGCCGACGCCCGGCTGACCCGCGCGCTGCCGCGCATGGCGATGGCGACGGCGGCGCTGGGGCTGGCGCTGTGGATCGGGCAGGAGCGTCTGGCGCCCTGGCTGGGGGCGGTGGACCTGCCCCTGCGGGTGGCCGGGCTGGCGCTGCTGGTCGGGCTGGGGAGCGTGGCGTACGGCATCGCCGTCGTGGCGCTGGGGCTGCTGCGGCGGTCCGATCTCGGGCTGTTCCGGCGGCGGCGCAAGGCCTGACGCCCCTTCGTTGTCGCAGCGTCGCGGGCCTGTTTTCGTTGCCCGGGCGACCCATTAGGGTTAAACCTTGATCAACACGGCCAAACCTTTCGGCGAGCCATGACGGACATCGACGACCTGCTGGGCTCCGGCTCCTCCGGCGGGGACGAGGCGGGCAATTTCGCCATCGGCGACGCGCCTGTGGAGATCAAGGTGGTGATCGGCACCGCCATGCTGCGCGTGCGCGACCTGCTGAAGCTGGGCCGCGGCGCGGTGGTCGAACTCGACCGCCACCTCAAGGACCCGACCGACGTCTATGTCGAGGGCGTGCTGGTCGCCCGCGGCGAGGTCGTCATCGTCGACGACAAGATCGGCGTCACCCTTACCGACTTCATCAAGTCCAGCCGCGAGTGGAAGCGCTGAGCGTCAGCGCTCGTCCGGACGCTCCGCCACCTCGACCTCCTTGCCGCGCTTCATCGCGACCTCGGCGGGCCGCTCGCCGTCCAGCGTCTCGATCCGCACCGGCGCGACGCCGGCGTCCTCCATGCCCAGCTCCACCGCGGCGCGTTTCGACAGGTCGATGATCCGGCCGTCGATGTAGGGGCCGCGGTCGTTGATCGTCACCTGGATCGTCCGCCCGGTGTCGAGGTTCGTCACCTTCACCGGCGTGCCGAGCGGCAGCGTGCGGTGCGCCGCTGTCAGGGCATGCTGGTTGAAGCGCACGCCGCTGGCCGTCTTGCGGCCGTGGAAGCCCGGCCCGTACCACGACGCCTTGCCGGTCTGCTCGAACGCCGGGGGCGGGGACGTCTCGAGCATGGCCGCCTTCACCACCTGATCGAGTTCCTCCACCAGCGGTGTCTCGGGCACGAGCGCCAGCTCTTCATCCTCGCAGTCGAAGAATGGAGCGTTCGGACAGAGCGGGAACGGCGCGCTGCGGCCGGTGACCGAGGGGGAAAGGAGCGTCAGCGCCATGGCCAGACCGGTGGCCGTCGCCAAGCGGAGTCCTTTTGGAACCCCCGGCATCTTCGTCCGCTGCATCGCCATTCCTTTCCCTACTCATCGAAGCAGACCACGGGCGCGGTCCGAGGGCGGAACAGGTCAATGCGGGGAAGGTTCCAGTCGTTCTGTGTTCATGTCGCAACGTAGATGGCGCTGCTTTGCCTTTTGGGCAGGTTTGTTGCTCGGCGTGGTTTGGGCGCTGGTTCGTATATATTCTGGATTTAGGTAGTTGTGTTTCAGTATCTGCGAGATGTGAAAGGTGTGTGATACAGTAACATTTATTGCGTTTTTCGAGGACTTGATCCCGTCGGGCTATGACCATTGACGGGGCGGAGATGGTCCAGCGCCTCCCATTCGGAACCCCACGTTCCGGATTACCCCGTCCGGGCCGAAGTTGGCGCATCCGCGGCTGGCGTCAGCGGGTGGGGCGTTGTGGCACCTTGCCGGGTGTTCCCGTGTTGGTTTGGGCGGCAGGGGATGCCAGGAGGGAGCGATGACCGCCGAGAGCACCGCGAAGACGCTCGACACCGCCCAGGCGCCCTCCGGCGCGCTGGGGCGGAAACACCTCGCGTCCGGCAAGCACGTGGCGATGCGCCTGTGGGACGTGGCGCCGGGCGGCGAGGCGCCGGCCGCGCGACGCGACCACGAGACCGTCGGCTTCGTCATCGGCGGCCGGGCCGAACTGCACATCGAGGGGCAGGTGATCCAGCTGCGCCCCGGCGACTCCTGGGTCGTGCCGAAGGGGGCGGAACACGCCTACCGCATCCTGGAGCGCTTCCAGGCGGTCGAGGCGACGGCGCCGCCGGCACCCTCGGTCGCCCGCGACGAGTTGTCCGTCGCGCCGGGCTAGGCGTCGCTTGACGGCGGCGCCCCGGCTCTGGTTTCGTGCGGCAAAGCCCAGGAGGAGCCGCCGATGCCGGACCTGTTGCCGCCCTGCTCGCCCCGCGTCTTTCACAACCCGCGGGCCGACCAGGACCGGGCCTATGGTCCGTCCGAGCGCGCCATCCTCAGCCGCGCCGCCTTCGAGGAGGCGCGCAAGGAGATCACCGCGTGGCCGGGCTACGCGCCGACGCCGCTGCGCTCGCTGAAGGGGCTGGCGCGCGCGGCCGGGATCGACCGGCTCTGGTACAAGGACGAGAGCGCGCGCTTCGCGCTCGGCAGCTTCAAGGCGCTGGGCGGCGCGTACGCGGTGCTGCGCCTGCTGGCGCGCGAGGTGTCGGCGCGGGCGCCCGGCGTGCCGGTGACGGCGCTGGACCTAGTGGTCGGCCGCTACGGCACCATCACCCGCGCGCTGACCGTCACCACCGCCACCGACGGCAACCACGGGCGCTCGGTCGCCTGGGGGGCGCAGGTCTTCGGCTGCGGCTGCGTCATCTACGTGCCCGCCAAATGCTCGGAGGGCCGCCAACGCGCCATCGAGGAGTACGGCGCCCGCGTCGTGCGGGTGGACGGCACCTACGACGACGCGGTGCGGCGGGCGGCGGCGGATGCGGCGGCGAACGGCTGGTTCGTCGTCTCCGACACCTCCTACACCGGCTACATGGACGTGCCGCGCGACGTGATGCAGGGCTACGCCCTGATGGTGGAGGAGGCGATCTCGCAGCTTCCCGCCAGCGAGCGACCGACGCACGTCTTCGTGCAGGGCGGCGTCGGCGCGCTGCCGGCCGCGGTGTGCGGCCATCTGTGGGAGACCTGGGGGCGGCAGCGTCCGCGCTTCGTCTCGGTCGAGCCGCACGGCGCCGACTGCCTGTACCGCAGCGCCGTCGCCGGCCGACCGACCGCCGCCGAGGGCAGCCTGGAGACGGTGATGGCCGGGCTGGCCTGCGGCGAGCCCTCGCTGCTCGCCTGGGCGATCCTGGAGCGCGGCGCCGACGACTTCATGACCATCGACGATTCCGCCGCGGTCGCCACCATGCGCCTGCTGGCCGAGGGGGCGGCCGGCGACCGGCCGCTGGTGGCCGGCGAGTCCGGCGTGGCGGGGCTGGCGGCGCTGCTGTGCGCGGCCGGCGACCCGGAGGCGCGCGCCGCCCTGGGGCTGGCGCCGGACGCCCGCGTGCTGGTGTTCGGCACCGAGGGGGCGACGGATCCGGCCGTCTACGAGGATCTGGTCGGCCGCAGGCCGGAGGCGGTCAGCGGCGCGTGAGCGCGCTGGCGCCGGGCCAGGGCCTGGAGGTCGCCGGCGATCAGGTGATCCGCCAGTTCCACCACGCCGTCGCCGGCACCGCCCTGAGTCACGAGGTCGGCGTCCTCGCGCACCGAGGGGATGGCGTCGGCCACCGCCACGCTGGCGCCGCACAGCGCCAGGAACGTGTGGTCGTTCTCCGTGTCGCCGATGCCGATCACCTTGGAGGGCTCCAGCTGCAGCTCGTCGAGGGCGAGCTGCAGGCCCGTCGCCTTGGTCATCTCGGCCGGCAGGACCATCACCGCGCCCTTGTTGAACTCGACGGCGTTGTCGAGCGCCAGTTCGCGGAACGTATCGACCACGGCCTTCTCGTGCGGCGTGCGGCTGGCGACGATGACCTGCCCGACCTCCAGCGGGATCCCCTTGCGGCGCAGAGCCTCGATGGCCGCGGCGGGCGGCGGGGAGCCGAGCAGCGTGCTGTCGCCGGTGTCGGGACGGTGCACCACCGCGCCGTTCTCGGCGACGATGCGGTCGAACAGCGCCATCTCCGGGAAGGCGGCGCGCAGGCTTTCCAGCGTGCGGCCGGTGACCAGGACCAGCGTGAAACCCGCCCCCTTCAGGCGGTTCAGCGCGTCGAGTGCTTTGGGGGAGACGCGCCCTGCGTCGGCCAGCGTGCCGTCGTAGTCGATGGCCAAAGCCGTGTAGTGCATGGCGTCCTCCGCGCGAAGCGATCCGTCACCGGGTAAGACAGCCGGGGCGGGGCTTTGGTTGCCGTTCTCTTGCGGGGAAAGGGCGAACCCGTCACCATGGCTGGTAAGACCGGACAACGGGATGACGAGGGATGGACCAGGGACAGGGCTTCTTCGAGCCGCTCGACGTGGCGGTGTACCCGCGCTTCAGCGGGCTGCCGACCTTCATGCGCCTGCCGCACGTGGCCGATCCGGCGCTGCTCGACATCGCGCTGATCGGCGTGCCGTGGGACGCCGGCGTCACCAACCGCCCCGGCGCCCGGCACGGCCCGCGCGAGATCCGCAACCAGTCCAGCCTGATGCGCCGGGTCAACCACCAGACGCGGGTCTGCCCGTACGAGCTGGCGCGCATCGCCGACCTCGGCGACGTCAGCGTCAACCCGTGCGACATGGACGAGACCATGGACCGGGTGGTGGACTTCTACGGCGCGGTGCGCAAGGCCGGCGCGCTGCCGCTGTCGGCCGGCGGCGACCACATGGTGACGCTGCCGATCCTGCGCGGGCTGTTCGACGGGACGCCGCTCGGGCTGGTGCAGTTCGACGCGCACTCCGACACCACCGACAGCTACTTCGGCGGCACCAAGCTGACGCACGGAACGCCCTTCCGCCGCGCCATCGAGGAAGGGCTGCTCGACCCGAAGCGGATGATCCAGGTGGGCATCCGCGGCTCGATGTTCGACCTGCACGACCTCGACTTCGCGCGTGACGCCGGCGTGCGGATCCTGTTCATCGAGGAGGCGTTCGAGCTGGGCACGGCCGGCGTGGTCGCCGAGATCCGCAAGGTGGTCGGCGACGCGCCGTGCTACCTCACGTTCGACATCGACTGCCTGGACCCGGCCTTCGCGCCCGGCACCGGCACGCCGGAGGTCGGCGGCTTCACCACGGCCCAGGCGCAGCAGATGCTGCGCGGCCTGCGCGGGCTGAACCTGATGGGCGGCGACGTGGTCGAGGTGGCGCCGCCCTTCGACCCGAGCGGAGTCACCGCGCTGATCGGCGCCACCATGATGTTCGAGATCCTGTGCCTGATGGCCGAGGCCGTCGGCACGCGGAAGGGGAGAGTGTAAGTGAATCCGTTCGTTTCCGCGGTCGAAGCGCCGCCCATCGCCGAGGCGTGGAGCTGGGTCCAGGGCCGCGCGTTCCCGGCCGACAAGCCGCTGATCGACCTCTGCCAGGCGGTGCCCGGATACCCCCCGGCCGAGGAGCTGCGCGCTCATCTGGCGCGCGAGGTCGACGCCTACGACACCGCCCGCTACACCGGGATCGCCGGCATCCCGCCGCTGCTCTCGGCGCTGGCCGAGCGCATGACCCGGCTGTACGGCGGGCCGGTGAAGCCGGAGGAGGTGATGATCACCGCCGGCTGCAACCAGGCCTTCGTCGTCGCGGTGATGACGCTGGCCAAGCCCGGCGACAACGTCATCCTGCCGGTGCCCTGGTACTTCAACCACAAGATGACGCTGGACATGCTGGGCATCGAGGTCCGGCCGCTGCCCTGCCGTCCGGAAAACGGCCTCGTCCCCGACCCGGCCGACGCCGAGCGGCTGATCGACGCGCGCACCAAGGCGGTGGTCCTCATCACGCCGAACAACCCGACCGGCGCCATCGCCCCGCCGCAGACCGTGGCGGCGTTCCACGACCTGTGCGCCGCCTGGGGGATCCATCTCCTGCTGGACGAGACCTACCGGGACTTCCCGACGCGCGAGGACGCGCCGCACGGCCTGTTCCGCCGGCCGGGCTGGGGGAAGGCGCTGGTGCACCTCTACAGCTTCTCCAAGGTGTACAGCCTCGCCGGCTACCGGGTGGGGGCGATCGTCGCGGCGCCGGAGGTTCTGGAACAGGCCATGAAGGTGCTGGACTGCCTCGCCATCTGCGCGCCGCACGTCGGGCAGAAGGCGGCGCTCTACGGTCTGGAGCACCTGTCGGGCTGGGTGGCCGATCGGCGCGCCGACATCGCCGCGCGGATCGCCGCCTTCCAGGACGCCATGGGGGATGGCCGCACCGGCTATGAAATCGCCAGCATCGGCGCCTATTTCGCCTTCGTCCGCCACCCGTTCCCCGAGCGGCCGGCGATGGAGGTGGCGCGGGACCTGGCCGACCGTCACAACCTCCTCTGCCTGCCGGGGCCGATGTTCGGTCCGGGGCAGGAGGCCTACCTGCGATTCGCCTTCGCCAACGTGGACGCGGCGATGATGCCGGAAATCGCGCGGCGTCTGGCCCAAAGCGCGTAAGCGTCACTTCAGTAAATGGAAGATGTCACGTGGTGGTCTTGATGCTTGTCAAGATCACCATGCGTCTGGACTATGGCAGGTATTACGGCTTCTTCTCCGCTTTTGAATGGGTCTAGAGTGACGTCTCTAAGTCCATGGTTCAAAGATGGAGAGTGTTCGTGACCGACCAAGCCATTGGCGCCTACCAGTCTGCGGCTGTGCGGGAACAGGGTGGCGCCGAGGGGGCCACGGAGCAGCGTCGGGAGTCGTACCTGACTTTTCTCGGCCTCGCATTCCTGCTGATCATGCCCTTGGGGATCGTGTTCCATCCCGAGTGGCTGGCAACCGCGGCCGAGGTGGGCACCGTCATCGCGGCGATCAGCATCCTGAGGCTGACACTGGTGCCGAAGCAGTAACGGAAAAGGCCCGCCACGAGGCGGGCCTTTCCATGTCCGGGCCAGAAAGGATTCAGTGGATCAGGTGCGTGACCACGTTGGCGCCGGCGGCGGACAGCGCGTCGGCGGTCTCGCGGTAGTCCACGGAGCCGGAGAAGCCGCCAGCCGCGCGGACCTGCTCGATCCAGCCTTGCGAAGCGCCCAGCGACACAAGACGGCTGACCATGGTGGTGGTGGTGCGCAGCGTCATGCGGCCGTCCTCGGCCATGCGCGGGGCGTGCACCATGAACTCGGCGTTCGGCGCGGCGTAGCGCGGATAACCGGCCAGGAAGACGCCGACGCACATGCTCTCGCACGCCTCGCCGGCGCGCACGCGGGTGGCGATGGGGCGGCCCTTCTCGCGCTCGGCGAGGATCAGGTCGATCATCCGGTAGCCGGCCGAGGTGAAGCCGCCGGGGCTGGACAGCTCGATGACCAGGGGCAGCGTGCGGGGCAGGGCCTGCACGGCGTCGGTCAGGCGCTGTTCGACGCCCTTGGTGATGATGCCGTCGATGCGCAGCACGGCGGTGCCGTCGGCGACGGTCTGGATCACGGCGGCGTCGGGGAGGGCAGGGGCGCCGGTGGTGCGGGCGACCGGGCCGGAGTCGGCCCCGGACTCGGTTCCGGACCCGGCCATCGTGGCCCCGCTCAGGCACACGGTCAGCAGCGCGGTCAGGGCGGTCATACGGGCGAAAGCGCGAACCAACATCCAGTCCTCCTTGCGACGGACGGACATTGGCGGGGAAAGCTTAACGGAATGGTTAACGCGACCCGTGCCCGAAAGAGGTAGGTGGCGGCGACCAAGAGTTTCCCGAAACAACGCGATAAAAAAGTCCACTAGACTGATAGGATTTGAGACGGGGCAAAGGAACCATGAACATGGTGTTTCACCGCCGCATGTTGCGCCGCGCAACGGCTTACTGACACCGTAAGCGACCGCGGCCGTCGACTTCAAGCGCCGCATTTCCGCGTTGCAGCGGAAGCGTGCGGATTGGCGGGGGCTTGCGGGGCTGGCCGCGCTCGGTCATCATCGCCGCAAAAGAGTTCCGAACAGGGAAGAGACGCCACCCGATGTCCGTTGCCAGAGCAGCCCCGCCCGCGCCCCACCCGGCGCTGGCGATCGAGGGCGTGACGTGTTCGTTCGCCTCCGCGCACGAGAAGGGGGCGGTCTACACCGCGGTCCGGGACGTGCGCTTCACCGTGGGCGCCGGGGAGTTCGTCTCCATCGTCGGCCCGACCGGCAGCGGCAAGTCCACCATCCTCAACGTCATCGCCGGCCTGCTCGCGCCCAGCGCCGGGCGCGCCGTGGTGTTCGGCGAGGAGCTGCACGGCATCAATCCGCACGCCGGCTACATGTTCCAGGCGGACGCGCTGATGCCGTGGAAGTCGGCGCTCGACAACGTGGCGGCGGGGCTGGAGTTCCGCGGCGTGCCGCGCGCGCAGGCGCGGGAGCGGGCGCGGCCGTGGCTGGCCCGCGTCGGGCTGGACCGCTTCGGCGAGCGCTTCCCGCACCAGCTCTCCGGGGGCATGCGCAAGCGCGTGGCGCTGGCGCAGACGCTGATCGTCGATCCCAAGATCATACTGATGGACGAGCCGTTCTCCGCGCTCGACGTGCAGACGCGGCAGCTGATGGAGAACGAGCTGCTCGACCTGTGGTCGGCCGACCACAGGTCGGTGGTCTTCATCACCCACGACCTGGAGGAGGCGATCGCGCTGTCCGACCGGGTGCTGGTGCTGTCGGCCGGACCGGGCGCGCGCCTGATCGGCGAGTACCGCATCGACATCGAGCGGCCGCGCGACGTGGCCGACATCCGCATGACCCCGCGTTTCCTCGACCTCCACCGCGAGATCTGGTCCCAGCTCCGCGACGAGGTGCTGAAGGGCTACGCGCAGACGAAGCTGCAGTGAGGGCAGGGACATCATGGCCGCCACCCCCCGACCCAAGCGCCTGCCCGGCCGTCCGGTGATCCTGCTGCTGCAGTCCTTCGTGCTGGTGGGATTCTTCCTGCTCTGGCACGTGCTGACCGCGACCAACATCATGAGCCCGTTCTTCTTCGGCACGCCGCTGGCTGTGCTGGAGCGGACGTGGAAGGACTTCGCCTCCGGCGTGATCTGGTACCACCTCTACATCACGCTCTTGGAGACGCTGCTGGCCTTCGCCATCGGCACGGTGGCGGGCATCGTCTTCGGCTTCTGGTTCGCCCGCGCGCCGCTGGTGTCGGCGGTGTTCGACCCGTACATCAAGGCGGTCAACGCGCTGCCCCGCGTGGTGCTGGCGCCGATCTTCATGCTGTGGCTGGGGCTGGGCATCTGGTCGAAGGTGGCGCTGGGCGTAACGCTGGTGTTCTTCATCGTCTTCTTCAACGTCTACCAGGGCGTCAAGGAGGTGAGCCCGGTGGTGCTGGCCAACGCCCGCATGCTGGGCGCCAGCTCGCGCGACCTGCTGCGCCACGTCTACCTGCCGTCGGCGCTGGCCTGGGTGTTCTCGTCGCTGCACACGGCGGTGGGCTTCGCCATGGTCGGCGCGGTGGTGGGCGAGTACCTGGGCTCGGCCGCCGGCCTCGGCTACCGCATCCATCAGGCGGAAGGCGTGTTCGACACGGTCGGCGTGTTCTCCGGCATGCTGGTGCTGACCATCTTCGTGATCGTCATCGACGCCATCGTCACCGTCGTCGAGAAGCGCCTGCTGCACTGGCGCCCGCAGGAGGCGCACACCACCGGCGCGCAGGGCTAAGAATCGGATTTTTGACCGTCATCCCCGCCTTCGCAGGGATGACGAAAAGAGTGGGGAGGGACTGGAATGAAGGTTCGTTGGATCACGGCCGTGGCGGCGCTTGGCGTCGCCGTGCTGATGGCGGGCGGGGCGCAGGCCCAGCAGATCGAGAAGAAGGATCTCAAGCTGGCGGTGGGCGGCAAGCCGCTGCTCTACTACCTGCCGCTGACGCTGGCGGAGCGGCTCGGCTACTTCAAGGAGGCCGGGCTGAACGTCGAGATCAGCGACTTCGGCGGCGGCGCCAAGAGCCTGCAGGCGCTGGTCGGCGGCTCGGCCGACGTGGTGACCGGCGCCTTCGACCACACGATCCAGATGCAGGCGAAGAACCAGCCCATCGTCGCGGTGGTCGAACTGGGCCGCTTCCCCGGCATCGTGCTGGCCTCGGTCAAGAAGGCCGGCACCATCAAGGACGTGAAGGATCTGAAGGGCAAGAAGATCGGCGTCACGGCGCCGGGCTCCTCCACCAACTTCATGGTCAACTACCTGCTGACGCAGAACGGCCTGACGCCGAACGACGTGGCGTTCATCGGCGTCGGCGGCGGCCCGAGCGCCGTGGCGGCGGTGAAGCGCGGCGAGATCGACGCCATCTCCAACCTCGACCCGGTGATGAGCCAGCTGGAGAACGACGGCGACATCAGCATCATCGCCGACACCCGCACCCTGGAGGGCACCAAGCAGGTGTACGGCGGCCAGTACCCGGCCGCGGTGCTGTACCTGAAGCCGGAGTTCATCCAGCAGAACCCCAACACCACGCAGGCGCTGGTCAACGTCTTCGTCAAGACGCTGAAGTGGCTGGACAAGGCGAGCGCCGACGACGTGGTGAAGGTGCTGCCGGAGGAGTATTTCCTCGGCAACAAGGACCTCTACAAGTCGGCCTTCCTGCACTCGAAGCCGACCTACTCGCCCGACGGCCGCTTCACCCGCGAGGGGGCGGAGGTCGCCTACAAGGTGCTGAAGGCCTTCGATCCGGCGGTCGCCGGCGCGCCGATCGACGTCAGCAAGGCCTACACCGACACCTTCGTCGAGAAGGCGCAAACGCTGGTGAAGTAGAGGCCCGTTTTGCATCAACCTGCGCGCCTGAATATCATAGTATGTATTCAGGCGCGAAGGCGCGGACTGTTTGCAAACCGAGTGTAGCGTGCCTATGATCTTTCCCGCTGGCGATGATCGGTGGGGCGGATCATGGGCTTGCTGCCATTGAACTGGAACGATCCAGTCGAAGTGCTGGCGCTGGCGCTCAGCGTCGTCATCATTTACGTCTTCACCAGAAACTACTACGAGGCGGAGCGCTACAGCTTCGACGGCGACACGGTCGGCAACGCCAAGCCCGAATTCGCTCTGGCGCGGGTCTCTCCGCGATACGCGACAAGCCGGGCCCGCTTCCGGCTCGGATACTTTGCCTTCTTTGGAACCACGCTGCTGCTGTACGTCCTGGTTTGGCGTGTCCTGTTCGCCGCCACCTTGGACGCACTGGGCGCCGAGGCGCAAGCCTCCGTGGAAGCGGAAAAGAAGATCATTGCAAAGATCAACGAGTCCCTGACCCAGGAAAAATGGGATAAGTTGGGGTGGTTCAAGCTTTATCCTCAATTGATGGCCGCGCTGGTGATCTCGGGATTGTTGCCCAACATTCCCGTTGTGGCGTCCCTGCTGGCCCTGTTCCGCAGCTATATGCATGGCCGGGCCCACATTCCGGAACGAGCGGCGGTCATCTACCGGTACATGGTGAACAACAGGCTGCCGATCAGCGACGCGATGAAACGCAGGGCGATCGCCGAAGTGGGGGCTGCGGCGCTTGAGGAAGGGGACTTCCAGCAAGCGCAGGGGACGGTCTGGCAGAAATGGGCGACAATCTGCCATCTGCTGGCGTCGGTCCGCCGGGAAATTCGGGGCGCTAACGGCGTCTACGCGCGGAACTGGGCGAGCACCGACATTCAGGGATACGCCCTGGAGGCCAACTTTCGCACCTTGCGCGAAGCGCTGGTCGGCTGCGTCCGTGGACAAGCGGTGCCGCACCACGTCATCGAGATGACGGACCAAGTGCTGAAGCAGATATGCCAAGCCGTCGTCTGCGTCGTCTTCTCGTCGGAGCGCGAAGAGCAGGATGTCTACGAGAAGCTTGAAAAATACGGCGTGCCACGGCAGGCGCGGTATGGGTTCGATATCGTTCTTTCGCCGATCGTGGTGATCGGGATCATATTCCTTGTTCTGTTGTACTACATCACCTTCGGTTTGATCAACGCGGCCGCGGATGCATCGCAGTGTGACGCGGGGCCGTCGCGATGCGCATTCAACAGCGCGCTGATGGCGGTTCTGCTCGTGTTCGTGCCGATCTACGGGGTCTACTTGGCGAAGGAGATGGCCGTGGAAGCATGGCCGATGAACGGCCAGTTTTCCGAATTCCGCCTTCAGCCGGCGCTGATCGCGAGCCTTTGGGGCGTCGTCTATGGAGGCGTCCTTTTCTACATCGTGCACATGACCGGCTATATGGGGCGGAAAGCCGATTGGGTGTGGTCGCAGCTCCCGTTCGCAATCCTCTCCGGTCTCGCCGCGTTTCTCGCCGCGGCCATGCTGGACATGCCGCGGAGCGAGCGGACGCTGGGGCAGACCGCCCGGCAGACGGTGATCGCGGCCTCCGTCGGCCTCCTGCTCTTCGTCGCGTTGGGCCTGGGGGCGATGCTGCTGTCGGTGGACTTCTCGCAAAACTCCTTTTACGCGGCCATCAAGCGCAACGCGTGGGGCATCGAACTGCTCGCCATCATGGGCGCGCTGTTCGGCGGCTGCATGTGGCTACTGCCGGAGCTCTGCGTGCATCCGGTGGGGGCGAAGGACCACCTGAGGATAAACCTTGCCCACTATTTGATCCCGCTTCTCGATCTGAACGCCGTGCGCACCGCGGACGCCGGGTATCTGAACGATTCGATCCGCGACGTCGCCGACGACCTGCCGGAAGGGTTCCTGGACTACCTCGTCGGCAAGGGCATCCTGGACGCGAACGGCGGGGTGACACCCGCCGGCCTGCTCATGATCAGGCGTATGGCACAATAGCCGGAGCGACCATGGCATCACCACGTCCCGGCGTGGGCCGGATAAGCTTAGGGCCATAAACTTCTGGCGGTCCGCGCGACCGGATGCTTGGATAGGGCCATGCAGCGGCCCGACCTCGACATCGCCTGGTTGCGCGGGTTCCTCGCGGTGGTGGATCGTGGATCCATCGCCGCGGCGGCCGCCGACCTCTCTCTCTCCGAAGAGGCCCTGACCGACCGGCTGCGCCGGCTGGAGGAAAGCCTCGGCAAGCCGCTGTTCCTCTACGGCACCGCCGGGCTGCGGCTGACCGCGGAGGGCGGGCGCCTGCTCGACAACGCGCGCCGGCTGGTGCTGCTGCACGACGACGCGGTGGCGTGCCTCGACGACGGGGCGGCGTCCTGCCCGGCGCCCTCCGCGGAGCCGTGCGAGGCGGTGCGCATGCGCGAGCTGCTGGCCGACGCCATCGGCTGCGTCAGCGAGGGCTTCGTGCTGTTCGACGAGCACGGCCGGCTGGTGGTGTGCAACGAGCGCTACCGCGCCGCCTACCCGCTGCTGACCGACCTGCTGCGTCCCGGTGTCCGCTTCGCCGAGCTGCTGCACAAGGCGGTCGAGCGCGGCGCGGCCGGGCGCGACGTCAGCGACCCCTCGGGCTGGATCGCCGAGCGCCTGTGGCGCCACACCCGCGGCGGCCCGCCGTCCGACCATTGCCTCGCCGACGGCCGCTGGTACCGGATTTCCGAGCACGCCACCCGCTCCGGCGGCATCGTCAAGGTCCTCACCGACATCACCGAGTTGAAACGGCACGAGCAGGCCCTGGCCGACAGCGAGGAGCGCTACCGCCGGCTGGTCGAGATGGCGCCCTACGGCGTCGTGGTGTGGGACGGGGCGCGGGTGCGCTTCGCCAACCGCGCCGCAGCCCGCATCCTCGGCACCGCCGACCCGGTGGCGATGGCCGGGACGCCGCTGCTGGACGGCGGTGAGCGCCTGTTCGCCGTCCTGCCGCCGCCGGGCGCGGACGCGGCGCCCGAAGGCCCGGTCGAGGCGCACGTCGCCGCACCCGACGGAACCCACCGCGACGTCGAGGTCGGCGTGCACGCCTTCGCGGTGGACGAGGCCCCGGCGTGGCTCCTGGTGCTCAACGACGTCACCCGGCGCAAGCAGGCGGAACGCGCGCTGCACCAGGCGCAGAAGATGCAGGCCATCGGCCAGCTCGCCGGCGGCATCGCGCACGAGTTCAACAACATGCTGACGGCCATCGGCGGCTTCGCCCAGATGGCGCGGCGCGCCCCCAACGACCGGGCGCGCGTGGCGCAGTGCCTGACCGAGATCGTCAAGGCCACCGAGCGGGCCGCCGGCCTGACCGGCCAGCTGCTCAGCTTCGGCCGCGCCGGCCGGCCGGAGGCGGCGAAGCCGGTGCGCGTCGCCGCCCAGCTCGACGATTTGCGCCGCTTCCTGCGCCCGATCCTCGGCGAGCGCTACGCCGTGGACGTCACGGTGCGCGACCCCGACGCGGTGGTGCTGATCGAGCCGGCGCTGCTGCACCAGACGCTGGTCAACCTCGCCATCAACGGCCGCGACGCCATGCCGGACGGCGGGCGCATCGCCGTGACGGTGGACCGGGTGGCGGCCGGCGCCGCCGTGCTGGGGCGCCACGCCGACCTCCGGCCCGGCCCGCACGTCACCATCACCGTGCGCGATTCCGGCACCGGCATCGCGCCCGACGTGCTGGACCGCATCTTCGAGCCGTTCTTCACCACCAAGGATCTGGGCGAGGGCACCGGCCTCGGCCTGTCGCTGGTCTACTCCACGGTGACGCGGGCCGGCGGCGCCGTGGACGTGGAGTCCGAGCCGGGGCAGGGCACCGCCTTCACCCTGTGGCTGCCGGCGCACGGCGGCGCCTCGCCGGCCGCCGACCTCTTCGACCTCGACGCGGTGGAGGCGGACGACGGCCTGTCCATGGCCGCCTCCGTCCTGCTGGTCGAGGACGAGGAGCAGGTGCGCGACTTCATCCGCCTGACGCTCGAGGACATGGGCATGCGCGTCTTCTGCGCCGGCGACGGCACCGAGGCGCTGGAGGCGTTCCAGGCGCACGCCGGGGCGTTCGACCTGCTGGTGACCGATCTGGTGATGCCGCGCATGGGCGGGGCGGAGACGGCGCGGGCGCTGCGCCGCGAGAATCCGGACCTGCCCGTCGTGCTGATTTCCGGCTATCCGCCCGAGAAGGAGAACCTCGACGATCTGTTGGCCGACGTCCGGCGCGTGGTCTTCCTGCACAAGCCGATCAATCCGGACGAGCTGGCCGACAAGGTGCACGCGCTGGTGGTCTGATGGCTCCCTTGGAACGCCCCGCCCCGCTGTCCGGAATCGCCGACGCCTACGACGTCGACGCGCTGCTGGTCGAACTCGGCGCCGAGCCGCAGGGCGACGAGGCGGCGCTGAACGTTTGCCTGACCCTGGAGGAGCTGTACGCCCCGCGCAGCCGCTTCCAGATGGCCGAGGAGCTGGGCGAGTTCCTGGACCCGCGGCGGATCACTCCCACCGAGCTGCTGCACACCGTCGAGCCGCAGCGCGCGTTCGCAGACTGGCGCCGCCGCGACCTCGTGCTGGAGCGCGTGGCGCAGGCCCAGGCGCTGCCCGGCCGCCGCACCGCCACGCAGCGGCGCGAGGAGCTGGCGGCGCTGGAGGGCGAGGCGCTGGCCGTCACCGCGCAACGCGCCCATCGCGGCGACGCGCCGGCCTTCGACGCGCGGACCTTCGCCAGCGCCGTCTCCAAGATCGCCCAGGCCACCAGGGGCTTCGCCGCCCGCTACGCGGTGGACGCGCTGGTGGCGAGCTGGCTCGCCGGCGCCGTCGGTTGGGAGCTGAAGCTCGACCGCCTGCTCTCCCTGGTCAGCGATGCGCTGCCGCCGCTGGGCGAGGACGCGATCGACCAGATCATCGGCGAGATCCTGGCCAGCGACGCCGGCGCGGGCGAGCTGTTCGGCTGGGTGGAGGGGCTGCGCGCCTCGCTGGAGGTGCTGGCGCAGCTGTGGCGGGGCGACACGGTGACCCACCCGCGCGCGCCGGCGGCGGTCCGCCGCCTCAACGCCTACATCGCCTCGCACGAGGCGCGCGGGGCGCGCCGCGGGCTGGAGATCACGCTGCACCGCGCGCTGACCGGGGACGGGCGGCTGTGCCCGCCCACCGGCGGCGACCCGCGCGCCACCTCGATCATCGTGGACGAGCTGGTGTCGACCTCGGCGCTGGCGGTGAAGCTGCGCGGGCGCGGCACCGTCATGGGCGGCGAGCGGACCATGCACCTGCTCGACCGCCGGGCTGCGAGGAACCTGACCGGCGACCGACTGGAAATGTCGCTGCGCGGCAAGAGCCACTACGCCCGCATCGTCGACCTGCTGACCTACGAAGGCGCGGCGTTCGGCGAGCTGTGCCGGAAGATGGTGACGGCGGCGCTGCGCACCCACCTCGACCACCGCGACTTCACCCAGCGCCTGTTCGAGAGCGCCCGCACGCCGCGCGCCCGCATCAAGGCGCTGTCCGACGTGCAGGCGCGCCTGCTGCGCTCCGGCCTGCCGGACGCGCTGAAGGACCGCTACGCGCGCATGCTGGACGAGATCCAGTCCACCTACCTGCGCACCAACCGCATCCTCGCCCGCGTCGCCAGGGACCGCAGCCCGACGGTGGACGAGGTCATGGAGTACGCCACCCTGCTGGCCGAAGGCGCCTTCACCGAGGGCAAGTGCGCCGCCGCCGCGCGCGAGCTGGTCGGCTTCCACGTGCGCACCACCGCCTTCCTGCGCGCCTTCCTGCAGCGCCGCAAGGACGAGGCGGAACGCCGGGCCGAGCGCTTCGCCACGTTTTTCGGCACGCTGCAGGCGGCCGGAATCCCGATGCGCGACATGGCGACGCTGCGCGTCCTTCTGGTCGACGACGAGCCGCAGGCGCGCTCCTACGTTGAGATGATCCTGCGCGACCTCGGCATCGCCGACATCGTCCTCGCCGAGGACGGCCGCGAGGCGCTGGAGGCGTTCGACGGGCAGGAGACGCTGTACGACCTCGTCATCTGCGACTGGAAGATGCCGCGGGTGACCGGGCTGGAGTTCCTCAAGCAGGTGCGCAGCGTACGGCCGGAGATGCCGTTCCTGATGGTGACCGCGCTGGCCACCATGATCGCCGTGGAGGAGGCGCTGGCGCACGACGTCACCGCCTACATCGCCAAGCCCTTCTCCCCCGAGCACCTGGAGGAGAAGATCCTGGTTCTGGTGAACCGGTAGAAAGCCCTCCCCCGCCTCCGGCGGGGGAGGGTTGGGTGGGGGCAGCGGCGTGCACGAGAATCCACGCCTGCCACCCGCGCCGTTGCCCCCACCTTCCCACGCCCGCGGCGCGGGCCCCCTCCTCCCCCAGCGGGGCTGGGGGAGGACAGTGTTATGAACCCGATCTTAACCGCTGCCGGCATATCAGAGGCGTTCCGCCCCCTGCCTCCGGATTCGCCCCGTGGACGCCTCCAGTTCGCATCCTCCGCACGGCCGCATCGCGTTGCCGGAAGTGCTGCTCGTCGTGCTCGGCCTGTCGGCGGTGGGGGGGCTGCTGGCCTTGGCCGGCGGGCGGCCGGACGGGGCGCTGTTCGCTCCGGTGGCGGCGGCGCTGGGCACGGTGGTGGTCGCAGTGGCGGGGCTGGCCTTCCTCGCGGTGCGCCGCGCCGTCCGCACCGCCGAGGCGATCGACCGCGGCGCCCGCGCGCTGGAGAACGCCAACCGCGAGCTGGCGGCCAGCCAGCAGCGCTTCCGCGACTTCGCCGAGGCCGCGTCCGACTGGTTCTGGGAGAGCGGGGCTGACCATCGCTACACCTACGTGTCGGAACGTCTGGCCGGCATCGTCGGCAGCGACCCGCGCGGGCTGCTCGGCGACTCCCTGCTCGACCTCGCCCGCCTGTGCGAGGATGCCGACACCTGGGCCGAGTACCGCGCCGACATCGAGGCGGGCCGCCCGTTCCGCGACCTGGAGATCTCCCACCAGGACAAGGAGACCGGCAAGCTCTTCATCTTCCGCGTCAGCGGCCAGCCGGTGACCGACGACACCGGCGCCTTCGCCGGCTACCGCGGCAGCGGGCTCGACGTCACGGTCGAGACCATGGCGCTGATGGACGCGCGCTTCATGCAGGTGGTGGTGCACGACGCGCTGGACAGCATCTCGGAAGGGTTCGTGCTGTTCAACGCCGACGGCCGGCTGCTGTTCTGCAACGAGCGCTACCGGCAGGCCTACCCGAACATCGCCGACATCCTGGAGCCGGGCGTCACCTTCGAGGAGATCCTGCGCGTCGCGGCGGAGCGCGGCGGCTACGATTCCGGCGGCGATCTCAGCGCCTGGGTCCGCGACCGGCTGAACCGCCACCTCCAGCACGACGCGCCGGTCGACCGCCGCCTGTCCGACGGCTGCTGGTACCGCATCAGCGAACACGCCACGGGGGCCGGCGGCGTGGTGAAGATCCTGATGGACATCACCGAGCTGAAGCTGCGCGAGAACGAGCTGGCCGGCCAGACCGAGCGCCTGGAGGCCACCGTCGCCGCCCTTCAGGAAAGCGAGAACCGCTACCGCCAGCTGATCGAGCTGGCGCCCTACGGCATCGCCATCTGGGACGGCGGGGCGATCCGCTTCGCCAACGCCTCGGCCGCGGCGATCCTCGGCTGCGCCTCCTTCGGCGGGCTGGAGGGGGCGGAGCTGAAGCGCTTCTTCCAGGACGGCCCCGAGCTGGAGGCCCGCCTCATCAAGGCCGCCGACGGCGAGTCCCAGACCGTCGACTGCGAGGCGCAGCGCCCCACCGGCGAGCGCCGCCACCTGGAGCTGGGGGCCTACCCGGTGGTCTACCAGGGCGGGACGGCGGTGCTGCTGGTGATGAACGACGTCACCGAGCGCCGCCGTGCCGAGGAGGAGCTGCAGCGCTCCCAGAAGATGGAGGCGGTCGGCCGCATGGCCGGCGGCATCGCGCACGAGTTCAACAACATGCTGACCGCCATCGGCGGCTTCGCCCGGCTGGCCGAGCGCGCGCCGGGCGACGAGGCCCGCGTGCTGACCTGCGTGCGGGAGATCGCCAAGGCGTCCGACCGCGCCGCGGCGCTCACCGCCCAGCTGCTCGACTTCAGCCGCCGCAAGGCGAGCGAGGAGATGGAGGTGGTGCCGCTCGCCGACCTCGTGCGCGACCTGCGCGTCTTCCTCAAGCCGCTGATGAGCGCCGGCATCGCCATCGATCTGGACATCCAGGCCCCCGAGGCGCACGCCGTCGCCAACCCGGTGACGCTCAACCAGGCGATCCTGAACCTCGCGCTCAACGCCCGCGACGCCATGCCCCAGGGCGGCGCCCTGCGCGTGTCGCTGGACGTGGCCGAGCCCGACCGCGGCTTCTTCGAGCGGCACGAGTCCCTGCGCCCCGGCCGCTACGCGGTGATCCGCGTCGCCGACAGCGGCTGCGGCGTGCCGGAGGCGATCCGCGACCGCATCTGGGAGCCGTTCTTCACCACCAAGGAGCCCGGCAAGGGCACCGGCCTCGGCCTGTGGATGGTCTATGGCACCGCGCAGCAGGCCGGCGGCGTGGTGGAGATGGAGTCCGAGGTCGGCAAGGGCGCCACCTTCACGCTCTACCTGCCGGCCGTCGAGCCGCCGGCCGCCGGAGAGGCCGGCATCGAGGCGGTCCGCCTGCCCGAGGGCGAGGAGGCCACCGTGCTGCTGGTGGACGACGAGGAGTCGGTGCGCTCCTACCTGCGCCTCGCGCTGGAGGAGGCGGGCTGCAAGGTGGTCGAGGCGGCGGACGGCGTCGAGGCACTGGCGCGCTGGGACGAGTACGGCGGGCTGTTCGACCTGCTGGTGACCGACGTCTCCATGCCGAACATGACCGGCCCCGAGCTTGCCCGCGCGCTGGACGAACGCAATCCGGCCCTGCGCATGCTGTTCCTCACCGGCTACGCCTCGCAGGACCAGGCGGAGGGACTGACCGCGCGGTCCGGCAGCCAGCTGCTGATGAAGCCGGTCGGCCCGGAGAGGCTGGTCCAGGCCGTCCGCGAGCTGCTGTCGGAGTGACGCCGTGACCCTCACCACCGACACGGCCCCCGAGGACGCACGCGGCGGAGTCCCCGACCCCGAGACCGCCGCCGAAACGCTGGTCTGCCAGTCCGCCGACGAGTTCTACCTGCCCCCGGGGCGCGAGGCGATCGGCCGCTTCTGCGAGCGCTTCCTGAACGAGAACGCGCTGACTCCGAGCGAGCTGTTGCACTCCGCCCGGCACCAGACCTCGCTGTCGAATCACCCGCTGTTCGTCAGCATGATCCAGCAGGCCGAGCGCGCGCAGGGCCGCAGGCTCGGCACGCTGAACGCGCTGGTCAACGATGTCGCCAAGCAGACCCGCGACCGCGCGCGCGACTGGCCCATCCCGGAGGTCGCGCCGGGAACCTATGAAGCGGTGATCGCCGAGGTTCTGTCGCGCGACGCCGCGTTCACCGGGCGCTTCCTGGTCGATGCGGCGCTGGCGCTGCACATCCAGACCGCGCGCACCTTCGCCGAGAAGGCGGAGATGCTGCTGGACCTCGCCTCCGGCACCGAGGATCCGGACGCGCTCGCGCCCATCGACCAGTTCCTGGCCGAGATCATCCGCGCCGAATCCGGCATGGCCTCGCTGGGCGGGGAGACGCCGTTCGTCCCGCTGGTCGAGGCCATCGTCGCCCTGGCCGCCGGCGACGCCGAGCTGCCGGGCACGCTGCCGCTGCCGTTGCGCCAGCTGGAGACGCTGGTCCGCCGCGCGCCGATGCCGCTGATCGCCGACGCGCTGATGGTCGCCTTCCGGCGCGAGCTGGCCAAGCCCGACCGCTTCGCCACCAACGGCGGCGACCTGTTCGGCGTCGAGACGGTGCAGCGCGAGCTGATGACGCTGGCCGCCATGGCGCAGCGTCTGCGCTCCGGCGACGGCTACCTGGGCGGTCCCAAGACCGAGGCGGCGTTCCAGCGCCGCATGTCGCTGCTGGTCAGCGAGGACACGCTGCCGGAGATGGTCAAGGGCCGGAGCTTCATCCAGAAGCTGCGCACGCTGTTCGCCATGCAGGCGATGCCGCTGGCCCCCAACTCCAAGAGGGCGGTCGACGAGTACCTGAAGAGCTACCTGGACAGCCGCGAGTTCACCAGCCGCGTGCTGGACTGCTGGAAGGAGCGCAGCGACAAGCTGAAGGGCTTGGCCGAGGTGCAGAAGATGATCCTCGATTCCTCCTTCATGCCGGAGGACCGCGAGTATCTGGCCCAACTGGTGGACGAGACGCAGAACGCCTTCATCCGCACGCACCGGCTGCTGGCGGCGCTGACCTCCAAGGTCGATCCGTCGCCGGACACCGTGCTGGACATGGTCAAGCTGGCGGCCGAAGGAGCCTTCTGCGTGGGCAAGAGCCGGACGGCGGTGGCCCGCGCGCTCTACCGGCAGGTGCACCGGCCGCGCTTCATCCGCACCTTCCTGCTCAGCGCGCCGAACGGCAAGGAGCGCGGCGCCCGCGCCTCGTGGCTGAAGGCGTCGCTGTCGATGGTCGGCGTGCCGTTCATCGACATGGGCGCGCTCCGCGTGCTGGTGGTGGACGACGAGGAGGGGCCGCGGATGTACGTGGAATCGGTGCTGCGCGACCTCGGCGTCGGCACCGTGCACCTCGCCTGCGACGGCCAGGAGGCGCTGGAGCGCTTCGAGGGCGATGACCAGCGCTACCACCTGATCATCTGCGACTGGATGATGCCCAAGGTGAGCGGGCTGGAGGTGCTGAAGTCGATCCGCGCGGCGCGGCCGGAACTGCCCTTCCTGATGGTCACCGCGCTGGCCACCCGGCAGGCGGTGGAGCGCGCCATCGTCGCCCAGGTCACCGCCTACATCGCCAAGCCGTTCACGCCCGACCAGCTGGAGGACAAGGTGCTGATGGTGCTGACGCAGAAGGCCGGCCTATAGCCGCTCCTCCAGCCAGCCGGCGATCCGCTCCGCCACCTGCTCCCAGCCGGGCTCCAGCATCATGGTGTGGCCCATGTCCGGAACGATGACCGCCTGCGTGCCCAGCGTCCGCGCGGTGGCGTGCACCTGGCTGGTGGGGACCAGCAGGTCCCCGCCGGCGCCCAGCACCAGGAACGGGATGTCGCGGTCGGGCAGGGGCGGGAAGGGAGTCCAGCCGTACATGTCCAGCAGGACGGCCTGCGATTCCTCCTGCAGGCGGGGCTCGTACAGGCGGGCCTCGGCGCGCGGCATGCGGTCAGAGAACATGGCGCGTCGGATGCCCTCGGGGTCGACGGCGCGCTCGCCGAAGGCGGTGAGCAGCGCCATCTGCTGGAAGACGTACGGGTCGCGGAACGCCAGCGACAGGCTGCTCTCCCACAGCCCGTGCGGCGGGGCCGACGCCATCAGCACGCCGGCTGGCGCGCGGCGCTTGCGCAGCGCGCGCTGCACCACCATGCCGCCCATGGAATGGCCGATCAGCACCGGCGGGGTATCGAAGCCGTCGAACGCCTCCAGCACGTCCTCCACATAGTCCGCCAGCGTGTGGAAGCGGATGCGGTCGCGCCCGGCGCTGCCGCCGTGGCCGCGCAGGCTGACGGCGTGCGCCGACCAGCCGCGGTCGGCGAACCAGCCCAGCATCTTGGCGTCCCAGATCCAGGCGCCGCAGTAGGCGCCGTGCACGAACAGCAACGGGGCGGGCTTGGCGCGGCCGGCGGGGCGGCGCGTCAGGATTTCCAGTCTCGGCATCGGGTCCCGGAAGTTACGGCGTCAGGTGGGTGTCGAACCAGGCGACGGCGGATTCGGCGACCGCGTCCAGCGCGCCCGGCTCCTCGAACAGGTGGCCGGCGCCGGGCACGATGTCCAGGGCCTTGATGCCGTGCAGCGCGTTCAGCGCCTGCCGGTTCACCTCCAGCACCGCGTGGTCCTCGCCGCCGACGATCAGCAGCGTGGGCGCCGCCACGCCGTCCAGCCACACCTCGGCCACGTCGGGGCGCCCGCCGCGCGACACCACGGCGCGCACGTGGTGGTGCTCCGCCGCGCGCGCCGCCGCGATCAGCGCCGCCGCCGCGCCGGTCGCGGCGCCGAAATAGCCGATGGGCCGGCCGCCCACCGCCGGGTGGTCGCAAAGGAATTGGGTGGCCAGCAGCATCCGCTCGGCCAGCAGGTGCGCGTCGACCGCGTTGGTGCGGTCCTGCGCCTCCTCGGGAGTCAGCATGTCGAACAGCAGCGTGCCGAACCCGGCCGCGCGCAGCGCCGCGGCGACGTGGCGGTTGCGCGGGCTGTCGCGGCCGCTGCGGTTGCCGTGCGCGAACAGGACGACGGCGCGGAAGCCGGGCGGCAAGGCCAGGGTTCCCGCCAGTCCGAGTGTGGAAATGCGGACGTCCTGCTCCATCGTGTTCCCCCGGTTCGATGTAACGCACCGCCGTCAGGCGATGTACGCCTCAACAGCCGTCGCCCGGCGCCGTCCCGACAGCCTAGCTCCCGCCCGGTCCCCCATGCAACCCACAGAGGCATTTGACGGACGCCGCCATACAGGGCACATTGCGCGGACACTAAACAAAAAGCAGGGGATGGATCATGCCCACCGATGCCGCCGGGATGGCGGGGCCCTATGCCTTGGACGCCACCACGCTGGAGGGCAGCCGCGGGGCCACCGGCTATCCGGAGCCGTACCGGGCGCGCGTGGCCGGTCGGACCAAGGTGAAGCTGGGCGATCCGTTCGGCCTGACGAAGTTCGGCGTCAACGCGACGCGTCTGGAGCCGGGCGCCGAGTCGGCCCTGCGGCACTGGCACACCCTGCAGGACGAGTTCATCTACGTGCTGGAAGGCACCCTGGTGCTGGTCACCGACGCGGGCGAGCGCGAACTGCGCGCGGGCATGTGCGCGGGCTTCCCCGCCGGCCGGGCGGACGGCCACCATCTGGTCAACCGCGGCACGGCCGCGGCCGTCTATCTGGAGGTCGGCGACCGCACCGCCGGCGACGAGGCGCACTACCCCGACGAAGACCTTCAGCATCGCGACGGCCGCTTCTTCCACCGCGACGGGATGCCCTGGTGAGCTTTCGCTCGCGGCGTCGCCGTGGCAAGCGCGCCCGGTGAGCGCACGAGCGTCACGATCCGCTTCCCGCTGCGGAGGGGAGGGTGGTACGCATCCCCGGTCTTTGGTGGAGGGGAATGCGAATGGCTGCCGACGTGACGCTGGTGCTGGGCGGCGCCCGCTCGGGCAAGAGCCGCTACGCCGAAGGACTGGTGACGGCGTGCCCCGGACCCTGGACCTATCTCGCCACCGCCGAGGCCTGGGACGACGAGATGCGCACTCGCATCGACCGCCACCGCGAGGACCGCGGGCCGGACTGGATCACCGTGGAGGAGCCGCTCGACCTGCCCGGCGCGCTGCGCCGGCACGCGGTGCCGGGAGCGGCGGTGCTGGTGGATTGCCTGACGCTGTGGCTGTCCAACCTGCTGGGCGCCGGCCGCGACGTGGACGCCGCGGCGGCCGACCTGCTGGCGGCGCTCGACGCGGCGGAGGGAAGGGTGGTGCTGGTCTCCAACGAGGTCGGCCAGGGCATCGTGCCGGACAACGCGCTGGCCCGCGCCTTCCGCGATCACGCCGGCCGCCTGCACCAGCGCGTCGCGGCGCGGGCCGAGCGGGTGCGCTTCGTGGTCGCCGGACTGCCGATGACCGTGAAGGGGTGAGGGCGATGGCGCGCGCGCTGATGCTGCAGGGCACCGGGTCGGACGTCGGCAAGTCGCTGCTGGTGGCGGGGCTGTGCCGGGCCCTGGTGCGGCGCGGCCTGACGGTGCGGCCCTTCAAGCCGCAGAACATGTCGAACAACGCGGCGGTGACGGCGGACGGCGGCGAGATCGGCCGCGCCCAGGCGCTGCAGGCGCGGGCCTGCGGCGTGGCGCCGAGCGTCCACATGAACCCGGTGCTGCTGAAGCCGCAGACCGACGTCGGCGCCCAGGTGGTGGTGCAGGGCCGCGTCGTCGGATCGGCGCGGGCGGCCGAGTATCAGGCGCGCAAGCGCGAGCTTCTGGGCGCGGTGCTGGACAGCTTCGCCCGGATGCGCGCCGAGGCCGACATCGTCATCGTCGAGGGCGCCGGCAGCCCGGCGGAGGTCAACCTGCGCGCCGGCGACATCGCCAACATGGGCTTCGCCTGCGCCGCCGACGTTCCCGTGGTGCTGGTCGGCGACATCGACCGCGGCGGGGTGATCGCCAGCCTCGTCGGCACGCACGCCCTGCTGGAGGCGGACGAGCGGGCTCGGGTGAAGGGATTCCTGATCAACAAGTTCCGCGGCGACGTGCGGCTGTTCGACGGCGGCCTGCGGATCATCGCGGAGCGCACCGGCTGGGCGGGCTTCGGCGTGGTGCCCTGGCTGCACGAGGCGAGCCGCCTGCCGGCCGAGGACGCGGTGGCGCTCGACACCGCCGGCACCAGGGGCGGCGGGCCGCTGCGCGTCGCCGTGCCGGTGCTGGCGCGCATCTCCAACTTCGACGACTTCGACCCGCTGGCGCTGGAGCCGGAGGTCTCGCTGACCATGGTGCGCGCCGGGCAGCCGCTGCCGGGCGATGCGGACGTCGTGATCCTGCCCGGCAGCAAGGCGACCATCGCCGATCTCGCCTTCCTGCGCGCCCAGGGCTGGGACATCGACCTCGCCGCGCACCATCGCCGCGGCGGGCGGGTGCTGGGGATCTGCGGCGGCTACCAGATGCTCGGCCGCCGGGTCGCCGACCCGCAGGGGATCGAGGGGCCGCCGGGGGAGGCTGCCGGCCTCGGCCTGCTCGACGTCGAGACGGTGTTGAGCGGCCCCAAGGTGCTGACCGAGGCCGCCGGCATCGACACGGCCACCGGCGCGCCGGTGGCCGGCTACGAGATGCACATGGGCCGCACCGACGGCCCGGACTGCGCCCGTCCGATGCTGCGCCTGGACGGCGGCGCCGCGGACGGGGCGGTGTCCGAGGACGGGCGGGTGGCGGGATGCTACCTGCACGGCCTGTTCGGATCCGACGCCTTCCGGAGCGCGTTCCTCAAGGGTCTGGGCGGGCAGGGGGACGGCCTTGCCTATGAGGCGACGGTGGAGCGCGCGTTGGACGCCGTCGCCGACCGGCTGGAGGCGTGCGTGGACGTGAACGGCCTGCTGCGCGTGGCGGACGGGGGCTGAACGCGGTAGAGTGGTGCGGGAAGGAGCGACGCCATGGGGCTGATCATCAACTCCGAACGGGCCGACCAGCTGGCCCGCGAACTCGCCGCGGCCACGGGTGAGAGCATGGAGACGGCGGTGACCGTGGCGCTCGCCGAGCGGCTGAACCGGGTGCGGCCGGTCAATCCGGCCGACCGCCGAAAGGCGCTTGAGGCGATCCGGATGCGGGCTTCCCGCTTGCCCGTGCTCGATCCGCGGTCCGACGAGGAGATCCTGGGCTACAACGCCGACGGGATCTTCGACTGATGGTCGTGGATACCTCGGCCGTCGTCGCCTTCCTCCGCAACGAACCGGAGGCGGAGCGCGTCCAGGAGAAATTGGCGCAGGCCTCCTGCCATATGTCCGCGTTGACCGTCTTCGAGTGCCGCACCGTGCTGTTGCGCCGCTTCGGCGTGGCGATGCTGGCGGAGTTCGATCAACTGATTCAGTGGGCGGGTATCGCCATCGTCCCCTTCGATGAAGGTCAGGCGGAAGCGGCCTTCGACGCGTATCGCCGGTTCGGGAAGGGAAGCGGGCACCGCGCCCAGTTGAACCTCGTCGACTGCGCCGCCTACGCGCTTGCCAAGACGCTGAACCTGCCGTTGCTGTTCAAGGGCGACGACTTCGCGCACACCGATGTCGCGTCCGCCCTTGCCTGATCACCCCCGCACCACCAGCGCCAGCACCACCGCCGCTCCGGCCAGCACCAGGCAGGCGTTCCGGTAGAGCGTCAACGCGCGGTCGATGTCGCGGTCGGTGGCCGCGGTCCGACCCGCGCCCAGCCATGCGTCCATGATGCGCGTGCCGCCATAGGTGCGCGGCCCCCCCAGGCGCAGGTCGAGCGCGCCGGCCATCGCCGCCTCCGGCCAGCCGGCGTTGGGCGAGCGGTGGCGGCCGGCGTCGGCACGCACCGAGGCCCAGGCCTGCTGCGGCGAGGCGCCGTCGGTGAAGAACGCGGCGGCGGCGAGCAGCAGCGCCGCCAGCCGCGAGCCGGGCAGGTTCACCAGATCGTCGAAGCGCGCCGCCGCCCAGCCGAACGCCTCATGTCGCGGCGTGCGGTGGCCGATCATGCTGTCCGCCGTGTTCGCCGCCTTGTAGAGCGCGATGCCCGGCAGCCCGCCGACCAGCAGCCAGAAGGCTGGCGCCACCACGCCGTCCGAGAAGTTCTCGGCCAGGCTCTCGATGGCGGCGCGGGCGACGGCGGGCTCGTCCAGAGTCGCGGGATTGCGTCCGACGATGCGCCCGACCGCCTCCCGCCCCGCCGCCAGCCCGCCGGTGCGCAGCGCCGTGGCCACCGCCGCCACATGGTCGTGGAGGCTGCGCTGGGCCAGCAGCGTCGAGGCCAGCGCCGCCTCCCACAGCCAGCCGAGCGGCAGCGCGCGGCAAAGCCCCGCCACCAGCGACGCCGCGGCGCCGACGATGGTCAGCAGCACGCCCAGCGCCAGCACCCCTGCGAGCTTGCGCTGCCAGCCCGGCGCGTCGTCGTGGTTGAGCATCCGGTCCAGGCGGTCTATGAGGGCGCCGATCCACATCACCGGATGGCGGATGGCGGCGAAGACGGCGTCCGGGTATCCGGCCACGGCCTCGATCACGAGGGCGGCGGCGAGCACGGTCGGGTGTAGGTCCACGGGCGGCAGGTTCCAAGGGCGGGAAGAGGCGCGATCATGGCGGAAACGACGGGCGGCACCAAGGGCCAAGTCCTCCACGGCGGCGACCTGGACGCCGCGCGCGCGGCGTACCCAACGGCGCCCGAGCCGTGGATCGACCTGTCCACCGGCATCAACCCGTGGCCCTACCCGCTGCCGGCCATTTCGGACACGGCCTGGACCCGCCTGCCGGGCCGCGGCGAGGAGGAGTCGCTGCGCGCCGCGGCCGCGGCGTATTACGGCGCCCCCTCGGCCGCGCACGCCGCGGCGGCTCCGGGGTCGCAGGCGCTGATCCAACTGCTGCCGCGGCTGCGCGCCCCGGGCCGCGTCAGCGTGCTCGGCCCCACCTACGCCGAGCACGCCCGCGCCTGGGCCGTCGCCGGGCATACGGTGCGGACGGTGGGGCGCCTTGAGGACCTTGACGGCGACGTCGCGGTGATCGTCAACCCGAACAACCCGGACGGCCGCGTCGTCGGCCGCGCCGACCTGTTCGCCCTGGCCGAGCGGTTCGCCGCACGCGGCGGCTGGCTGGTGGTGGACGAGGCCTTCGCCGACGTGGTGCCCGAAGCCGGCATCACCGACGCCGTGGACCGGCCGGGGCTGGTCGTCCTGCGCTCCTTCGGCAAGTTCTTCGGGCTGGCCGGCGTGCGGCTGGGCGTGGCGCTGGCGGCGGAGCCCCTGGCGGCGGCGATCCGCGACGCCGTCGGCCCCTGGGCGGTGCCGGGCCCCACCCTGGCGATCGCCACCCAGGCCTTCCAGGACGGGGCGTGGATCGCCGCCACGCGCCGCCGGCTGTCGGCCGAGGCCGCCGGGCTGGACGGGGCGCTGGCCGGGCTGGGCTTCACGGTGATCGGCGGCACGCCGCTCTATCGGCTTGCCCGTCACACATTTGCCACGCCAATCCTTAACGCTCTCGGTCGGGCGGGGGTGCTGGTGCGCCGCTTCGAGGACCATCCGGAGTGGCTGCGCTTCGGCCTGCCGCCTGACGACGACGCGCAACGGCGCTTCGTCTCCGCCGTGCAGGATGTGGTTGATAAATAAAATTCGCATTGCGTTTTAGATGGTTTATTGTCAACGCGCGACACAATGGCGCACCCAAAGGGTTCACGCGCATCGGGTAGCCTCTATGCCGACAGCACGATTGCGGCTCAACGGAACGGTATGACACTCTCACCGCCATGTTCGACGCGGATGCTTTCCCGGCGCCTGCGATGACCGGAGCTGGTGCCGAGCAGCCCCGGCCCTGGCGCATGTTCGACGCCCTGCCCACCGGCGTGTGCATCGCCACGCCCGCGGGCCGGATCGTCTACGCCAACCGGCATCTGCACGAGTTGCTCGGATACCCCTATGGCGAGTTGGAGGGCGAGGACCTCGGGCTGCTGCGCGGCGGCGATGGCGTGCTGCCGGTGCCGGGCCTGCCGCTGGAGGGCCGCGGCGGGCGCGAGCGCCGCTACCGCTGCCGCGACGGCGAGTTCGTCTGGGTGGTGGAGGCGGTGACCGTCTGCCAGGACGATGGCGGCGACCCGTACGAGCTGCGCACCGTCACCGACGTGTCGCACCACCGCCGGGCCGAGGCGGCGCTGCGCGACCAGCTGATGATGAAGGACGTCCTGTTCGAGACCCTGCCGGTCCCGGTCTTCGTGAAGGACGCGGACGGGCGCTTCGTCGATTGCAACGACGCCTTCGAGCGCTACACCGGCCTGCCGCGTCGCGCCGTCATCGAGAAGACCTCCTTCGACGTGCTGGACCCGCCGCTGGCGCACGTGCACGCCGCCATGGACCGCGACCTGCTGGTCAACTGGGGCCAGCGCAGCTACCAGGAGTCGGTGCCGCACGCCGACGGCATGCCGCGCCGGGCGCGCGTGTCGAAGGCGGTCTACCGCGACAACATCGGCGAGGTGGCCGGCATCGTCGGCGTCATCCACGACCTGTCGGCCGAGGACCAGCCCAACGAGGCACGGCTGCAGACCATCCTGGAGCAGAGCCCGATCGGCGTCTCCGTGTCGCGGCGCGAGGACGGCGTCGTCATCTTCGCCAACACCCGCTTCGCCGAGCTGACCGGCTTTCCGAGGGAGCGGGTGATCGGCTCGCGGGCGCGCGACTACTATGTGGACGACAACCAGCGCGAACGGGTGATCGAGCGGCTGCGCACCTCCGGGTCCGTGGTCAACATGGAGGTGCAGTTCCGCCGCGCCGACGGTTCGTCCTTCTGGACGCTGTTCACGGTGAACCAGGCGGTCATCCAGGGCGTCGAGGTCAACCTCGCCTGGATCTACGACTACACCGAGCGGCGCAACATGGAGGAGGCCCTGCGCGACATGGCCTCCAAGGACCCGCTGACCGGCATCTACAACCGCCGCTCCTTCATGGAACTGGGGCGCCAGCAGCTCGCCCGCTCGCAGCGCTTCCGCGAGCCGATGTCGGTGGTGGTGCTGGACGTCGACCACTTCAAGAAGATCAACGACAGCTACGGCCACGCCACCGGGGACGACGCGCTGCGCATGGTGGCGGGGGCGTGCGCGTCCATCCTGCGCGAGTACGACATCCTCGGCCGCCTGGGCGGCGAGGAGTTCGTGGTGGTGCTCCCCGGCGCCACGCCGGACGAATCGCGCGTGGTGGCGGAGCGCCTGCGCCGTCACATCGCCCGCATGCCGGTGCCGGGACCGGAGGGGCGGTTCCACATGACCGCCAGCATGGGCATCGCCGGCGTGGAGTCGGCGGGCGACACGCTGGAGAAGGCCATCCACCGCGCCGACCTCGCCCTCTATCGGGCCAAGCGCGAGGGGCGCAACCGCGTCATCGTTTTCGAAGCGGGTATGTGACCTCCGGCCGATTCCCAAGGAATTATGGCGAAATCGCGTTCCGGCCCGGCGCACGGATGGATTAGACTGCGGCGCCCTTTCGATCCAGAGGAGGAACCGTGGTCGCCCGTTTCGAGACCCAGCGCCTTCTGGCTGCCCGTGCCCGCCCCGACGACCTCGACGACCTCGCGCGCATGCACACCGACCCTGCGGTGATGGCGACGCTCGGCGGGCGGGTGTGGACCCCCGACGAGACGAAGGCCTTCCTGGACCGCCTGCTGGACCACTGGGATCGCCACGGCTACGGCGTGTGGACGCTGCGCGCCAAGGAGAGCGGCGCCTTCGTCGGCCGCGCCGGGCTGCGCCGCAAGCGGATCGACGGCTACGAGGAGACCGAGCTGCTGTACGCCTGCATGCCCGATTATTGGCGCCAGGGGCTGACCACCGAAGCGGCCGAGGGCATCACCGCCGTCGCCTTCGAGCGGCTGATGATGCCGAGCCTCGTGTCCTTCACGCTGCCGACCAACACGGCCTCGCGCCGCGTCATGGAGAAGGCCGGCTTCGGCTACGAGCGCGACTTCATCCACGCCGGCGAATTGCACGTGCTGTACCGCCGGCGGCAACGCCAGGACGCGGCGGCATGAGCATGGTGTTGAGCCGGCAGGACCGCCGTCGCCAGGACCGCGAGGACGACAAGCTGCTGCGCCACGGCATCCCGCCGGGCGATGACGCCGCGCCTCTGCTTGCCCAGGCGCGGCGGCTGTTGCGGATGCTGCGCGCCGGCAGCGCGGCGGACGCGGCGGCGGAGATCCACGGCGGGTTCGACACGGCCCTGCGCCGCGCGCCGCGCGAGCCGGTGGCCTGCCGCAAGGGCTGCTCGCACTGCTGCATCAGCTACGTCGCCGCCACCCCGCCGGAGCTGTTCCTGATCGCCCGCAGCCTGAAGGGCCCGCGCCGGGACGCCGTCGCCGCGCGCGTCGCCGAGGCCGACGCCGCCACGCACGGCCGCAGCATCGCCGAGCGCTTCGCCGAACCGCGGCTCTGCCCGCTGCTGGAGGACGGCGCGTGCGGAGTCTACCCGGTGCGCCCGAGCGCGTGCCGCAGCCTGGCGTCCTTCGATGCGGCGCTCTGCGGGCGCAGCTTCGGCGCGAACAGCGGGGAGGGGCTGCCGGCCCCGGCCGCGCCGATGCATCTGCGCAGCGCCTATCAGGCGAGCCTGCGCGCCGCGCTGACGCTGGCCGGGCTGCCGGCGGCGGCGTACGAGCTGAACGCCGGGCTCAACCGCGTGCTGACCACGCCCGACGCCGAGGCGCGCTGGCTGAAGGGCGAGGACGTCTTCGAGGGCATCGCGCCGGAAGCGGTGCCGAAGCCGCGCTTCGACGAGACGGTGCGGATCCTGGTGAGAGAGTTGCGCGCGGAGGGGCTATAGCGCCCTGACCTTCACTGGTACGCCCCGCACCTCGTCCACGTACGCCTCCAGCTCCATCGCCCGGCGCACGCCGGTGTGGCTGGCCAGCACGCGGCGGCGGGCGGCGCGGCCGATGGCGCGGGCGCGGGCGGCCGTGGTGTCGCGCAGCCAGCGGGCGACCTGCTCGGTGTCGTCGGTGATCAGGATTTCCTCGCCCGGCTTGAACAGGGTGTCCAGGCCGGCCCAGGGGTCGGAGATGATCGGGACGCCGCAGGCCGCCGCCTCGAACAGGCGCACGCTCGGCGACCAGCCGGCGGCCACCATGTCGGCGCGCGTCACGTTCAGGGTGAAACGCTGGGCGTTGTAGAAGGCGCGGTGCTCGGCCGGGGGCAGGTGCTCGACCCGCTGCACGTTGGCCGGCCAGTCGATGTCCGCGGGGTACTGCGGCCCGGCGACGATGAAGGAGGCCTGTGACAGGTGCCGCGCCGGCTCGACCAGCAGGCGGTCGAGCGTCGGCTGGCGGTCGGTGCTGTAGGTGCCGAGATAGCCGAGGTCCCAGCGCACCGGCCCCAGCTCGGGGAAATAGCCGTCGGTATCGACCGAGCAATAGAGCACCCGCGCACGCTGGGCGCCGAACTCCCGCTCCAGCCGGTCGAGGATCGGACCGCCGGTGAAGGACAGGTACAGGTCGAAGCCGGGGACGACGGCGGCGCTCAGGTACTCGGTGTCGCCGCGCTCCAGCCGGGCCACGGTGACGGGCGTGTCGATGTCGTAGAAGGCGGTGACGCCCTGCGCGGTCTCCTGCACCCACTCGGACACGGCGACGCCGTCCGGCACGTAGGATCCGACGATCACGAGGTCGGCGCCGCGCACGGCCTTGGCGTGCTTCTCGGCCAGCTCGTCCAGGCTGTCGTAAAGGGCGACCGAGCAGAAGTCCGGGTTCGGCATGTCCCGGTTCTCGGCGTACCAGGGCTTGTCGCGCTCCAGGAACAGCACGCGGTGGCCGCGCTGCGCCATGCCCTTCAGCAGCGCCCGGAAGGTGGTGGCGTGCCCGTTGCCCCAGGACGAGGTGATCGACAGGCCGAGGACGACGACGTCCAGAGAACGCTGCGCCATCACACCCCCTCCGTGAGGCGCAGGTGGGTGACGTCCATGCCGGACAGCAGCGCTTCGACCAGCACGGCGCGCTGCTCGTAGGTGTGGTGCGCCAGCACGCGCCTCATCGCCGCCTGGCCGACGGCGTGGGCGCGCTCCGGCGTCAGGGCGGCGAGCTGCTCCGCCACCTCGGCACCGTCGCGGGCGACCAGCACCTCGCGGCCGGGCTCCAGGAAGGTGGGGATGCCGACCCAGTCGTCGGTGATCAGGCAGGCGCCGGCCCCGGCCGCCTCGAACACGCGGGTGGCGGGGGAGTAGCCCATGGCCGCCATGCTCTCGCGGCTGATGTTCAGCACCGCCATGGCCGAACAGTTCAGCGCGTTGTGGTCGGCGGTGTAGACGTGGCCCAACGCCTTGACGTTGGCCGGCATCGGCTTGTCGTGCCAGCCGTTGCCGCCCAGCAGGAAGCGCTTGTCCGGCAGCCGCGCTGCGGCGTCGAGGAAGAACCGCTCCACCCGCGCCTCGCGGTCGGGCAGGCGGTTGCCGAGGAAGGTCAGGTCGGCGAAGAACTTGGGCTGGAACGGCACCGGGTGGTGGGTGTCGGGGTCCAGCGCGTTGTAGATCGGCACGCAGGCCTGCGCGCCCAGCGCCCGGAACGCCTTGATGACCGGCGGGCCGCCGCCGTAGGTCAGCACGAAGTCGAACTTGGGGATCAGCGCCCGCAACGGCTCGGCCGGGTTGGCGTCGAGCTGCGCCAGGGTGGCCGGGGCGTCGACGTCCCAATAGACCGCGAGGCCGTCCGGGCGGCGGATGCCGAGCACGCCGGCGGCCAGCTCGTCGTCGAACACGCCGACGCCGCTGGCCTTCACCACGATGTCGGCGCCGCGCGCCTTCTCCAGCGCCCAGGACACGCCGCTCTCGGTCGCCGGGTATACGACGACGCCGGCCCAGTCGGGGTCGGGGATGTCGCGGTGCTTCTGACGGTCGTAGGCGTCCGGCTCGAAGAAGGTCACGCGGTGGCCGCGCGCGGCGAGCGCCCGGATGATTCCGCGGTAGTAGGTCGCGGCCCCGTTCCAGTAGGCGGAAACCAGGCTCGACCCGAAGAAGGCGATCTCGAGACCGGCCATCAGACGATGCCCTCCCCAACAGACAATGATTGGACGGACTGAGCGGCGCCCAGCTCCTCGCAGACGGCCAGAAGCTCGTCCACGCGGTGGGCGCAGGTGTGGCGGCGGCGGATGGTCTCCAGCCCGTTGCGGGCGAGGTCCGCCGCGAGGTCGCGGCAGTTGAGGACGAGACGGATCAGCTCCACCATCGCCTTGCCGTTGCGCGCGACCAGGAAGTCGGTGCCGGGCCGGAACAGCCCCTCGGCGTCCAGCCAGGGCGCGGAGATCAGCGGGATTCCGCAGGCCAGCGCCTCGAACACGCGGATCGTCGGGATGCCCGGCAGCGCCCGCACGTAGGGCCGGCGCGGCACGTGCACGGTCAGGCGGTGCCGCGCGAACAGCTCCGGCGCGCGGTGGTTGGGCAGCCAGCCGCCGTAGCGGATGCCGGCGCCCTTCAGCGCCTCCAGCGCGGCGTCGGGGTAGCGCACGCCGTGGACGACGGCGCGCAGCTTCAGCGCCTTGACGGGCTCCAGCAGGAACTCGTGCAGCTCGGCCGTGCGCTCGTCGTCGCCCCAGTTGCCGATCCAGACGAGGTCGCCCTCCTCCGGCTGGTCGGGGATCGGGTGGAACAGCGCGGTGTCGGCCGCCTCGTGCCACGTCCAGGCGCGGCCGGCCCAGCCGAGGTCCAGGTAACGCTGGCGCAGCACCTCGCCGAACGCCAGAACGCCGTCGTAGGCGGAGAGGTCCAGCGCCTCCATCTCCTCGGGCTTGGAGACGACGCGGTGGTGCGTGTCGTGGAACAGCAGGCGGTAGCGCCCGCCCCGCGCGCGGTGCCGGCCGATGCGGGCGACCAGAGCGGGATCGGTCCACTCGTGCACCAGCACCACGTCGGCGCCGTCCAGCGCGGCGTCGAGGTCGAGGGCGGCCGGGTCGTAGGTCTGCGACTCCATGCCGGGGAAGGCGGTGCGGAAGGCCTCCTCGCTGCCGCCGTCGGCCAGCATGTTGCTACGGCTCCAGCCGTCGGCCGGCTCGAACACGCGCACCGCGTGGCCGCGGCCGGTCAGCTCGCGGACCACGCCGCGCAGGAAATGCGCGTTGCCGTGGTTCCAACAGGAGACAAGCGAATGGGTGAAGAGAACGAAGCGCATCGGGTCCCGCTTGGTGTGCATGGGCTCAGCGACGCCCAGACTGCGGCAGGCCTACGGCCTTGCGAAGCCGGGGAAGAGCGGTACGACCAGCGTCCGCCGACCTATCCCGCGGGTGCCGGGCACAGGTCCGGCCGGGAGGTCCGGGCGGCGGTGCGCCGGGCGCTCAGCAGGTCGCCGTAGGCGCGCCGGTAGCCGCGCCCCATGCGCACCCCGCTGTAGGCGAGCGCCCGGCGGCGGGCCAGCGCGGCCAGTTCCGCCCGGCGTTGCGGATCGGCGGCCAAGCGGTTGAGGACGCGGGCCAGCCCGTCGCGGTCGTCGGGATCGACAAAGACGGCGGCGCCGTTCCACAGCTCGCGCAGCGTCGGGATGTCGCCGAGCACCAGGGCGCACCCCGCCAGCGCCGCCTCCAGCGCCGCCAGCCCGAACGGCTCGTAGCGGGCGGGCAGGGCGAAGACGGCGGCCTTGCCGTACACCCGCGCCAGCGCGTCCGACGACAGCCG
This sequence comes from Azospirillum sp., assembly GCF_050789165.1. Taxonomy (NCBI): domain Bacteria; kingdom Pseudomonadati; phylum Pseudomonadota; class Alphaproteobacteria; order Rhodospirillales; family Azospirillaceae; genus Azospirillum; species Azospirillum sp. The sequence continues at coordinate 183,549 of NZ_JBOZRT010000050.1, read as the reverse complement.
GCCCAGGTGGCGAACGTGCCGCGGCGGGGCGTGCGACCCGTCCGGTCCGTCGGCGTCGCCGGCCACCAGCAGCGGCCATTGCAGGCGCGGCGCCACGGCATCCAGCGCGGCGATGTTCTTCGCCTTGTCCCACACCCGACCGGCGCTGAGGATGAACGGCCGCTTGGCGTGCGGCCGGTACAGTGCCGGATCGCGGCCGTTGGCGATCACCCGCGTCCGGGGGAGCGGCCCGTAGAGGTCGTCCAGGTCGTCGAGCATCGCCCGCGTCGGCGCCACCACGAGGTCGGCGAGCCGCAGCCCGTCGGTGACGCGCCGGGCATAGCGGTCCCAGTCCCGGGGGGCGGATTCGCGGTGCACGCCCCGCCACCAGGACAGCACGCAGGAATGGCCGACGCTCAGCACCGGTGCCGTGAAGGGCAGCGCCGCCTGGGCGTAGCCGTTGACGTGCACGATGTCCGGCCGGACGCGGCGTTCCAGCTCCAGGAGCCAGTCGCCGGCGCGCTCCAGGTCGTCCTCGGGGTCCGGCATCCATTCCAGGCGGAACGGCGCGTCGTCCAGAGTCAGGCCGGGGACGCGCTGGGCGGCGGCGCGCTTGTCGTCGTCCAGCCCGCCGCCCATCACCGCCAGCGAGACGCCGACGCCTTGCCGGGCCAGCGAGCGCGCCAGTTCCAGGGAATAGTCCCAGACGCCGCCGACGGCGTCGGCGGTCATCAGGACGCGGTTTGGGCGGCCGGGATCCACCTCAGGCATCGCCGACCGTTTCCAGCTCGCGGATCGGGCGGGGCGCCTGGTCCTGGAAGTCGCAGAAGGCGCTGTGGTGAGTCAGGTAGTGGTCCACCGCCCGCTCCCAGGCGTCGTCGTCCGGCAGGCCCCAGCGCAGCCGGTACTCGGGCGAGCCGGGGTAGGGGAACAGCGGCACCGGGTCGTTGGCCCACACGCCGTGGGCGCGCATGTGGTCGCGCCACGCGGCGATGCGCTCCTGCGTGTCGTGCTCGGACAGGATCAGGTTGGCCTGGACGAAGGGCACCGCCTGTTTGGCGAGGATCAGGCGCTGGCTCAGCTCGTCGGTGCCCATCCGGCACTTCTTGTCGAGCGCGGCGCGGCCCTCCACCGACAGGCTCTCGACGCCGGCCTCGATGGACACGCAGCCGGCCTTGCCCAGCAGCTCGATCATCGGCGGCTTCCACAGGTCGAGCCGCGTCTGGATGCCGAACGTGACCGGCCGTTCGGCGAGCGCCTGCAGCAGTGGCTCGTTGGGCAGGAAGATCTCGTCGATGAAGTAGATGTACTCCACGCCCTGCGCCACGAGGCCGTCCAGCTCCTCGACCAGCACCGGCACCGGCCGCTTGCGGTAGACGTCGCGGAAGTTCTCCTTGGCGCAGAAGGTGCAGTTGTACGGGCAGCCGCGCGAGGCCTCCATCTCCGCGCCGGGCCCGCCCGGCTGGGCGTCGAAACGGTGATGATGGTGCTGGTGGCGCCGGATCCACTCGTCCGGCCAGTGCAGGGCCGGCAGGTCGGTGAACCGCGCCGCCGCGGGGCCGCCGTTGACGCCCTCCGCGGTGCAGACGTGCGGCACCACCGTCCAGTCGGCGGCCTGCGCGAGGGCGACCAGCACCTCCTCGCACTCGCCCATCACCACCGCCTCGACGCCAAGCTTGCGCAGCGTCGCCTGCGGCGTGGTCGAGCCGTGCGGGCCGACGGCGACCATGCGGCCGCCGACGTCCTTCAGCGCGACCACCGTCCGGATCGGCACCCGCAGCTCCGGCGGTGCGCAGCGCCAGAACAGGTAGCTGGGCGCCGTGGTGACCACCGTCGCGTCGGGATGCAAGTCGGCGACGCGACGCCGCGTTTCCTCCAGGCTCAGCCCGAAGAGCTGGGCGTCGATGATCTCGGCCTCGTGCCCGGCCTGCTCCAGGAGCATCTTGGCGTAGCCGAACTCCAGGGGCAGGTGCGGGTCGCGGCAGCCGAAATAGATGCTGCCGTCGAAGCTCCAGGGCGGGTTGACCAGGGCGAACTTCATGCGCTCACTCCTCAGGACGCCACGCGCAGGCTCGGCTTGACCGGGGCGGCGGCGTCGGTCAGCCAGCGGCACAGGCGGCCGAGCCCTTCTTCGGCGCTCACCCGCGGGCGCCAGCCGGTGCGCTCGAAGAAGCGGCCGGTGTCGGAGACGTACCAGGGCTGGTCGCCCGGCCGCCATTCGTCGTAGCGGCGCTCCACCGCGCAGCCGGTCAGGGCCGGCAGCCGTTCCAGCACGTCGTGCAGGCTGACCGCGTTGCCCGGACCGCCGCCGATGTTGAACGCCTCGCCTTTCAGCGAGCCGATGCGGTCCACCGCCAGCCTCAACGCCTCCACCAGATCGTCCACGAACAGCACGTCGCGGACCTGCCGGCCGTCGCCGTACAGGGTGACCGGCTCGCCGGCCAGCACGCGCCTGATGAAGTGCGCGACCCAGCCCTGGTCCTCGGTGCCGAACTGGTGTGGGCCGTAGATGCAGCTCATGCGGAAGACGGCGCAGGGCAGGCCGTAGGTCCTGGCGTAGTCCAGCACGTACTGGTCGGCCGCCCCCTTCGAGCATCCGTACGGGCTGGCGAAGTCGAGCGGCTGCGCCTCCGGCACGCCGCGCCCGGCCAGCAGCGCGTCGCGCGGCACATAGCGCTCGCCGTCGGTGGTGAAGCCCACGCCCGGCAGCTTGCCGTACACCTTGTTGGTCGAGGTGAAGACCAGGGGCGGCGGGGTTCGCCGCGCCCGCACCGCCTCCAGCAGGTTCAGCGTGCCGGCGGCGTTGACGGTGAAGTCGTGCACCGGATCGACGAGGCTGGTGGTCACGGCCACCTGGGCGGCGAGGTGGTAGACCGCCTCGGCCCGGCTCACCGCGTCCCGCACGGCGTGCGCGTCGCGGATGTCGGCGACGCGGGCGTCGATGCGGTCGCCGTGGGTGGCCTGCAGCCACGCCAGGTTCTGCTCCACCCCGGCGCGCGACAGGTTGTCCAGGATGATGACGCGCCGCCCCTCGGACGCCAGACGGTGCGCCAGGTTGCAGCCGATGAAGCCCGCGCCGCCGGTGACCAGGACGCCGCCCGTCGCGCCCGCCGTACGGGCGCTCATACCGACAGCCCCCGGCCGGCCAGTTCGCGCCGCATCTCGTCGATGCGGTCGACGGCGATCTGGCGGCTCAGCCACTCGGCCAACTCGGCCAGCCCGTCCTCCAGCGTCACCCGCGGCTCGTAGCCCAGCACCTCCCGCGCCCTGGAGATGTCCGGCCAGCAATGCCGGATGTCGCCGACGCGGCACTGGCCGGTGATCTCCGGCTCGATGTCCTGGCGGCCGACCGCGACGGCCAGCGCCGAGGCGGCCTCGCGCACGGTGCGGCAGACGCCGGAGCCGATGTTGAAGATGCCGCCGGCCGCCTTGTCCTCCGCCATCGCCAGCCGGATCGACTGAACCACGTCGTCCACGTGCACGAAGTCGCGGCGCTGGTGGCCGTCCTCGAAGATGGACGGGGCCTTGCCGTTCAGCAGGCGGGCGGCGAAGTTCGCCAGCACGCCGGTGTAGGGGTTCGACAGCGCCTGCCGGGTGCCGTAGCAGTTCCAGAAGCGCAGGGCCACGGTGGGGATGTTGTAGGTCTCGCCGATCAGCAGGCAGAGCCGCTCCTGCACGTACTTGTTCAGCGCGTAGACGGAGGCGAGGGTGGGGCGCATGCCCTCGTGCGTCGGCGCGGGGCGCACGCCCTCGCGGCCGGCGACCTCGTGCTCCCAGCGGCCGGCGCGCATCTGCTCGACGCTGCGCGGGCCGACCTCGACCGGACGGCCCTCCGCATCGAGGTACAGGCCCTCGCCGTAGACGCTCATGCTCGACGCCACGATGACGCGGCCGACCGGCCTCTCGGTCAGCGCCTGCATCAGCACCGCGGTGCCGGTGTCGTTGACGTCGGTGTAGTCGGCGACCTGGTACATGCTCTGGCCGACGCCGACGCGGGCGGCGAGGTGCACCACCGAGTCGACCCCGATCAGCGCCGACTTGACCGCGTCGGGGTCGCGCACGTCGCCGCGCTGCAGCTCGACGTCGGGGTTCAGGTAGTCCGGCCGGCGGCCCGCTTCGCCGTGCACCTGTTCTTCCAGCGAGTCCAGCACACGCACGTGATGTCCCAGGGCCAGCAATTCATCGGCGAGATGGGAACCGATGAACCCGGCACCACCGGTGATCAGAACTCGCTGCGTCATTGGGTCCTCCGGAACGTCTCATCCTGCGGCTGAACGCCGCGGGCGGATGTCGAGTTCCGGAAAGAAGTGCAAATTTTCAGCACCTAAAGTAAAAATATTATTTCAACGAAAGTAATACCTCTTGACGGCAATGCTCCGATTCCGCGGTTGACATCGAGGCTCTTGTTGTCCGGGCGTTCATTGTTGCGCGTTTGAAATTTTCGTTAAAATTGATCCAAATCAATCGCGATTGGTATTACCGTGCGACAAGCTCCATACGACCAAAGAAGGGGCACGAGGCAGGCATGGCGCGGCCAGACGTTCACCTCACGGGGCGGGAACGCACCTTCCAGCCCGACGAGATCATCGTCTCCAAGACGGATCTCAAGGGGATCATCACCTATGCCAACGACGTCTTCATCCGCGTCAGCGGCTTTAGCGAGGAAGAGCTGCTTGGCAAGCCGCACAACCTGATCCGCCATCCCGACATGCCGCGCTGCGTCTTCAAGCTGCTGTGGGACACGCTCGGTGCGGGGCAGGAGATCTTCGCGTATGTCGTGAACCTCTCCCGCAACGGCGACCATTACTGGGTTCTCGCGCACGTCACGCCGGTGCACGACCGGAACGGGCGCATCGTCGGCTACCACTCCAGCCGCCGCGTGCCGACGCGGCCGGCGGTGGAGAAGGCGGCCGGGCTCTACAAGGCGCTGCGGGCCGAAGAGGCCAAGCACACCAGCCCCAAGGACGGCATGGCCGCCGCCGGGGCGATGCTGACCGCCATCCTGCGGGACAAGGGAGTGAGCTATGACGAATTTGTCTTCTCTCTCTAAGGGCTTGTGGGCGATCGGCGGCACGGCGGCGGTGGTCGCGGTGCAGGGCGCGCTCGGCGCCGTGTCCGGCGACTGGGTGCAGGCGGCGCTGGGCGTGGGCGGTCTGGCGGCGTGCGGTCTGGCGGCGCGCTGGGTTGCCGATGCGCGCGCCAAGGTCTACCGGGCGGGCGCGGTGATGGAGGCGGCGGAGAAGGGCGACCTGCAGCCGCGCGTCCTGCACGTGCCGGGCGACGACCCGCTGGCGTCGATGCTGCGCAACACCAACCGCCTGCTCGACCGTGTCGAGGCGTTCGGCAAGGAGGCCGACGCCGCCATGCAGTACGCGGCGCAGGGGCGCTACTTCCGCCGCATCGTGATGACCGGCATGGTGGGCGACTTCGCGGTCTACGCCAAGCATGTCAACGAGGGCCTCGCGGCCATGGAGCGCCGCAGCGCCGAGTTCGTGGACAGCGCCACCAGCATCGGCGCCAGCATCCGCGAAGTGGCCCAGATGCTCTCGGCCAGCGCGTCGGAGCTGGAGGCGGCGTCCGGCAGCATGAGCCACGTCGCGTCCGAAACCTACGAGCAGTCCTCCGACGCGGCGAGCGCGGCGGAGACCGTCTCCGGCAACGTCGAGGGCGTGGCCGCCGCGACGTCCCAGGTGTCCGGCGCCATCGCCGAGGTGGCGCGCGGAGTCGCGCGCACCGCGGAGCTGGCCAAGGATTCCGTGGGCAAGGTGGTGGAGGCGGACGGCACCATCCGCTCGCTGCTGGCGGCCTCGGAGGAGATCGGCGCGGTCGTGAGCCTGATCAACTCGATCGCCAGCCAGACCAACCTGCTGGCCTTGAACGCCACCATCGAGGCGGCGCGGGCCGGCGAGGCGGGCAAGGGATTCGCGGTGGTCGCCACCGAGGTGAAGAACCTCGCCAACCAGACCGCCGGCGCCACCGAGGAGATCACCAAGCAGATCGCCGCCGTGCAGGCGGTGACCAAGGCGACGGCCGAGGCCATCGGTTTGGTCGGCCGGATGATCCACGACATCGACGAGATCGCCGTCGGCATCGCCGGCGCCGCCGAGCAGCAGAGCGCCGCCATCGGCGAGATCAGCCGCTCGATCCGCGAGGCGTCGGAGGGCGTGCGCACCGTGGCCGGCGCCGTCACCCAGGTCGCCGCCGGCACCCAGGAGGCGAGCGCCGCGGCCGGGCAGGTTCTCAGCTCGGCCGGCGATCTGTCCAGGCGCGCGTCGGACCTGAACCGCGACATCGACGAGTTCGTCAACCGGGTGGTCGCGCAGCGGTAGGGACGGGCGGACCGTCTGGATTTGGACCGTCTGGATTTGTCGGGGGAGGCGGACTATAACCGGCCTCCCACCTTCAATCGACGAACTCCCGCCATGCACGACCTCCGCGCCATCCGCGACAATCCCGAAGCCTTCGACCGCGGGCTCGCCCGCCGTGGGCTGGAGCCCATGTCCGGCACGGTGCTCGACCTGGATTCGCGCCGCCGCGCCGCGCAGACCCGCATGCAGGAGATGCAGGCCCGCCGCAACGAGGCGGCCAAGGAGATCGGGCTGGCCAAGAAGGAAGGCCGCGATGCCCAGCCGATCCTCGACGAGATGGCCCAGCTCAAGGAGCGGCTGCCGCAGGCCGAGGAGGAGGAGCGCCGCATCGGCGCCGAACTGGACGACCTGCTCGCCCGCCTGCCCAACCTGCCGGCCGACGACGTGCCCGAGGGCAAGGACGAGCACGACAACGTCGAGGTCCGCCGCTGGGGCGAGCCGAAGGCGATCGCCGACGCCAAGCAGCATTTCGAGCTGGGCGAGGCGCTGAAGCTGATGGACTTCGACGCCGCCGCCCGCATGTCCGGCGCGCGCTTCACGGTGCTGAAGGGCGGTCTGGCGCGGCTGGAGCGGGCTCTGGCGCAGTTCATGCTCGACCTGCACACGACCGAGCACGGCTACACCGAGGTGGCGCCGCCGCTGATGGTGCGCGACACCGCGCTGTTCGGCACCGGCCAACTGCCGAAGTTCGAGGAGGACCTGTTCCGCACCAACACGGACCATTTCCTGATCCCGACCTCGGAAGTGCCGCTGACCAACCTCGTCGCCGACCAGATCCTCGATCAGGAGACCCTGCCGCAGCGCTACACCGCGCTCACCCCCTGCTTCCGCGCCGAGGCCGGGTCGGCGGGCAAGGACACCCGCGGCATGATCCGCCAGCACCAGTTCTGGAAGGTGGAGATGGTCTCCATCACCGCCCCCGAGCAGTCGGAGGCGGAGCATCAGCGCATGACCCGCTGCGCCGAGACGGTGCTGGAGAAGCTGGGCCTGCCCTACCGCACCATCGTGCTGTGCACCGGCGACATGGGCTTCTCCGCCCGCAAGACCTACGACGTGGAGGTCTGGCTGCCCGGCCAGGGCATGTACCGCGAGATCTCCAGCTGCTCCAACTGCGGCGACTTCCAGGCGCGGCGCATGAAGGCGCGCTGCCGTCCCAAGGGCGAGAAGCAGACCCAGTTCGTGCACACGCTGAACGGCTCGGGCGTGGCGGTGGGACGCTGCCTCATCGCGGTGGTCGAGAACTACCAGCAGCCGGACGGGTCGATCCTGGTTCCCGATGCGCTGCGGCCCTACATGGGCGGCCTGGAGAGGATCGCGGCCTGATGTTCGAGCTTCCCATGGACCTGTCCAAGGCGCGGATCCTCATCAGCAACGACGACGGCATCCACGCCGAGGGCATCCGCGTGCTGGAGAAGGTCGCCCGCACGCTGTCGGACGACGTCTGGGTGGTGGCGCCGGAGGCCGAGCAGTCGGCCGCCAGCCACTCCCTCACCATCCACCGGCCGCTGCGCCTGAAGCAGGTGGGCGAGAAGCGCTACACCGTGGACGGCACGCCGACCGACTGCGTGCTGCTGGCGATCAACCACATCTTCAAGGACGATACGAAGCCGACGCTGGTGCTCTCCGGCATCAACCAGGGCTCCAACATCGGCGAGGACGTCACCTATTCCGGCACCATCGCCGCGGCGATGGAGGCGACGCTGCTCGGTGTCCCCGCCATCGCGCTGTCGGCGCACTTCGAGCGCCGCGACGCGATTCCCTGGGAGACGGCGGAGCGCTGGGGCGCCGAGGTGATCCGCAAGGCGGTGACCGTGCGCTGGCCGAAGAACGTGCTGCTGAACGTGAACTTCCCGGCGGTCGGGCCGGACGCGGTGACCGGCATCCACGTGGTGCGGCACGGCAAGCGCAAGATCGGCGACGAGCTGATGGAGCGCGTCGATCCGCGCGGCCGGCCCTACATCTGGATCGGCGCGCTGCGCGGCGAATCCGAGGTGGCGCCGGACACGGACATCCACACCGTGTTCAACGGCGGCATCTCGATCACGCCGCTGTTCCTCGACCTGACCCACAACCCGACGCTGCAGACGCTGAAGCAGGCCTTTGCGTGACGCGCCGTTTGCCCCCACCCCTGACCCCTCCCCCGCTGCGCAGGGGAGGGGAAGACCTCCTCCCCCTGCGAAGCGGGGGGAGGTTGGGAGGGGGGCAACCGGCAGGAAGCCCCCCATGACCATCGACGCGCGGAAGATCCGCCTGATCATGGCGTTGCGCCGGTCGGGAGTGACCGACACGAGGGTGCTTGCCGCGATCGAGCGGATCCCGCGCGAGATGTTCGTCCCCGCCTCCTTCCTGGATCAGGCGTGGGAGGACACGGCCTTGCCCATCGACCTGGGCCAGACCATCAGCCAACCCCTGGTGGTGGCGCTGATGACCCAGGCGCTGGAGGTCACCGACCGCCACCGCGTGCTGGAGGTCGGCACCGGCTCCGGCTATCAGGCGGCGGTGCTGTCGCGGCTGTGCCGGCGGCTTTATTCCATCGAGCGGCTGCGGCCGCTGCTGAACGAGGCGGAGCGGCGGTTCCAAGCGCTGCGCCTGCACAACATCACCACCCGCCACGGCGACGGCACCCGCGGCTGGCCCGAGGCGGCGCCCTTCGACCGCATCATGGTCACAGCCGCCGCCGGGCCGGAACCGCCAAAAGACTTGACGGAACAGCTCGCGGTTGGTGGTGTCATGGTGATTCCGCTCGCGGCGGGCAACTACGGCGACCAGCGCGTGGTCCGCATCCGCCGCACTGACCATGGTTTCGACCGGGAGGATCTGTGGCCCGTCCGCTTCGTGCCCTTGCTGTCCGACACGCCGCCGGACGACGCCCCGCGGGCCGACCTGGCATGAGCATGCGTGCTTTGGCGGTGTTCGCCGTCGTGCTGCCGCTGGCCGCCGCGTGCGAGCGCACCGCACCGCCGCCGCCGGTCACCACCGTCGGCAACGCGCCGGATTCGGCCGGTGGCGCCATCATCGTCGGTCGCGGCGACAGCCTGTACACGCTGTCGCGCCGCTACAACGTGCCGCTGCGCGACCTGATGGACGCCAACCGGCTGACGCCGCCCTACACGCTGGAGCCGGGCCAACGCCTCGTGCTGCCGACCTCGCGCCAGTACATCGTCCAGAAGGGCGACACGCTGACCAGCATCTCGCGCATGTTCAACGTCGAGATGACCGAGCTGTCGCGCCTCAACGGCCTCGCCGCGCCCTACGCCGTCCACACCGGACAGCCGTTGCGCCTGCCGGCCGGCGGCAGCCGCATCACCGAGACCGCCGACAGCGGCGCCGCGCCCGCCGTGGCCGCCGCTCCCGCCGCCAAGGTGAGCCGCGGCGGCGTGCAGGTGTCCGACCTGCCGCCCCCCGGCGGCGCCTCGGCTCCACCCGCGCCGATCCCGTCCGGCAAGCCGATGGGGACTCCGCTGGCCGCGCCGGGCGCGCCGTCGGTCGTCGCACCCGCGGCAGGAGCCGCCGCGGGTGCGGTTTCCGCCGCTCCGCCGCTTCCGGCCGCCGGTGAATACCTGCCCGGCCAGGCGCCCAGGATGCTGCGCCCGCCCGGCTCCAAGCCGTCGCCGGCCGAGACCGCCGCCGTTGCACCGCCGCCGGCCGCCACGCCGGCGCCGGCGCCCACCCCGCAGGAGGTCGCCGTCGCCGCCCCGGCGAAGCCCGAGGTCGGCACGCCGCCGCCGCGCGGCTCCGGCCGGTTCCTGTGGCCGGTGAAGGGCAAGCTGCTGTCCGGATTCGGGCCCAAGCCGGACGGGCTGAACAACGACGGCATCAACATCGGCGCGCCGAAGGGCACGGCGGTGGTCGCCGCCGACAACGGCGTCGTCGCCTACGCCGGCAACGAGTTGCGCGGCTTCGGCAACCTGCTGCTGGTCAAGCACGACGGCGGCTGGATCACCGCCTACGCCCACCTCGACAGCATGCTGGTGGAGCGCGGCGCCAAGGTGAAGCGCGGCGAGAAGATCGGCACGGTCGGCCAGAGCGGCTCGGTCAACACGCCGCAGCTGCACTTCGAGCTGCGCAAGGGGTCGCACGTGGTCGACCCCCGCGATCAGATGGACGGCAACCCGCAGCTCAGCGAAGGGGCTTCCCCAGCCGGCCGGCAAGGTCCTGGATGAACTGCCAGGCCACGCGGCCCGACCGGCTGCCGCGCGTGACCGACCATTCCACCGCCTCGGCGTGCAGCTGCTCGGCCGGCACGTCGAGGCCGAAGCGGCGGGCGTAGCCCTCGACCATCGCGAAGAAGGTCGGCTGGTCGCAGTTGTGGAAGCCCAGCCACAGGCCGAAGCGGTCGGACAGCGACACCTTCTCCTCGACCGCCTCCGCCGGGTTGATGGCGGTCGAGCGCTCGTTCTCGATCATGTCGCGCGGCATCAGGTGGCGGCGGTTCGAGGTGGCGTAGAACACCACGTTGTCCGGCCGCCCTTCGACGCCGCCCTCCAGCACCGCCTTCAGCGACTTGTAGTGGCTGTCGTCGTGGTCGAAGGACAGATCGTCGCAGAACAGGATGAAGCGCCGCTCCTGCCCCTTCAGCAGGTGCAGCAGCCGGGGCAGGGTGGGGATGTCCTCGCGGTGGATCTCCACCAGCGCCAGGGTGCCGGGCTTCTCGGCCGTCACCTGGGCGTGCACCGCCTTGACCAGCGAGCTCTTGCCCATGCCGCGCGAGCCCCAGAGCAGCGCGTTGTTGGCCGGCAGGCCGGCGGCGAACTGCCGGGTGTTCTCCAGCAGGATGTCGCGCGCCCGCTCGATGCCCTGCAGCAGGCCGATGTCCACCCGATTCACCACCGGAACCGGGTCCAGGCGGTCGGGGTCGGCGTGCCAGACGAAGGCGTCGGCGGCGGCCACGTCCACCGGGCGGGCCGGCGGCGGGGCCAGGCGGTCGAGCGCGTCGGCGATGCGGGTCAGCAGCGGCAGGAGCTGGGAGTCGGGCGTTGGCACGGCGAAAACCATTCGATGGGTGGTGGAAAGCCGCCCCGACGTGTCCATCTATGGGCGGCGAGCCACCGTACCGGCAGGGCGCGCGGCGGACAAGCGGCAGGGCCATCGCGCGCCATTGCCCAATCCCGTTGCATCGCGGCCCGGGCCGGCTATAGTCGCGCCCGTATCATGCCGCGCGCTAACGATTCATTAGATTAAGGAGCCACCAGGATGTTCGTATCGACGGCCTATGCCCAGACCGCCGGGGGCGCCGGGGGCGGCGACATGCTCGTTCAGTTCGCGCCGCTGATCCTGATCTTCGTCGTCTTCTACTTCCTGCTGATCCGTCCGCAGCAGAAGAAGCAGAAGGAACACAGGGCGATGCTCGATTCCATCCGCCGCGGCGACCGCGTCGTGACCGGCGGCGGCATCATCGGCACCGTCAGCAAGGTCGACAACGACGAGCTGCAGGTCGAGATCGCCGAGGGCGTCAAGGTCCGCTGCATGCGCGGCACCATCAACCTGGTGCTCGCCCGCACCGAGCCGGCCAAGGGCGGTTCCGCCCCCGCCGCCGGCGAGACGGCCGCCGCCCCCGCCGAGAAGGCGGAGGAGGGCAAGGGCCTCGGCAAGCTGTTCGGCCGCAAGTAAACGCCGCGGCCAATGCTTTAGAGGTTTTGGGCTTTAGAGGGTTCGGCAGAGCATGCTCTACTTCTCGCGTTGGAAGATCTACACGATCCTGGCGGCCTGCCTGCTGGGCATCGTCCTTGCGTTGCCGAACGTCCTCGGCCGGGACACGCTGGCCGCCCTGCCGCACTGGTACGGGCAGAATCGCGTTCACCTCGGCCTCGACCTGCGTGGCGGCTCGCACCTGCTGCTTGAGGTCGATATGGGCGCCGTCGTCCGCGAGCGCCTCGAAAGCCTTGTGGATGGGGCCCGCACCCAGCTGCGCACCGCCAACATCGGCTACACCGGCCTGTCGGCCGGCGACCGGCAGGTGACCATCCAGCTGCGCGACCCGGCGCAGGCCGACGAGGCGGTGAAGCAGCTCAAGCAGCTCGCCATCAACGTCGGCGGCGGGGCGCTGGGCGGCGGCCTGCCGGACATCACCACCTCGGTCAACGGCAACACCATCACGGTGTCGCTCAGCGACGAGGCGGTGCGCCAGCGCGCCCAGCAGGCGGTCGAGCAGTCCATCGAGATCGTCCGCCGCCGCATCGACGAGACCGGCGTCAGCGAGCCGACCATCGCCCGCCAGGGCCTGGACCGCATCCTGGTCCAGCTGCCCGGCGTGGACGATCCGGACCGCGTGAAGCGCCTGCTCGGCACCACGGCGAAGATGACCTTCCGTCTGGTCGATCCGAACGCCGACCCCTCCACCGGCCGCGCCCCGCCGGGTTCGGAGATCCTGGCGAGCGCCGAGGGCGGCCGGAGCCAGGGCAGCTACGTCATCCGCCGCAAGATCGAGGTGGACGGCGCCAACCTGACCAACGCCACCGCCAGCACCAACAGCCAGAACGGCGAGTGGGTGGTGAACTTCGAGTTCGACTCGCAGGGCGCGCGCCGCTTCGCCGACGTGACCAAGCAGAACGTCGGCCGGCCCTTCGCCATCGTGCTGGACAACAAGGTGATCTCGGCCCCGGTCATCCGCGAGCCGATCACCGGCGGCCGCGGCCAGATCAGCGGCAACTTCAACGCCCAGAGCGCCAACGACCTCGCCGTGCTGCTGCGCGCCGGCGCGCTGCCGGCGCCGCTGAAGGTGATCGAGGAGCGCACGGTCGGCCCCGACCTCGGCGCCGATTCGATCCGTGCCGGCCTGATCTCGGTGCTCGTCGGCTTCGGGATGGTGTGCGTCTATATGATCGCCGCCTACGGGCTGTTCGGCGCCATGGCGTGCGTGGGCCTGCTGGTCAATCTGGTGCTCACCGTGGGCGCGCTGTCGGCGATCCAGGCGACGCTGACCCTGCCGGGCATCGCCGGCATCCTGCTGGGCGTCGGCCTGGCGGTGGACGCCAACATCCTGATCAACGAGCGCATCCGCGAGGAGACGAAGAAGGGCCGCACGCCGTTCGCGGCCATGGAGGCCGGCTTCTCGCGCGCCTACGCGACGATCGTCGACGCCAACCTGACCACCGTCATCAAGATGGCGCTGCTGTTCATCTTCGGCGTCGGCACGGTGAAGGGCTTCGCGGTCACCATCACCTTCGGCATCCTGATTTCCATGTTCACCGCCACCGTGCTGGTCCGCCTGATGATGGTGAGCTGGCTGCGCCGGACGAAGCCGGCGCTGCTGCCGGTGTGAGGGGGAAGGTTCCATGTTCCATCTGCGCCTCGTTCCGGACAACACGCGCATCCCCTTCATGCGGGGGCGTTACGCCGGCATCATCCTGTCCATCGTCCTGTCCGTCGCCTCGCTGGGGCTTTTCTTCTACCCCGGCCTGAACTACGGCATCGACTTCGCGGGCGGCATCGTCATCGAGGCCCGCACGCCGGAGGCGACCGACTTCGGCAAGATGCGTTCCACGCTGCACAACCTGAACATGGGCTCCGTGGCGCTGCAGGAGTTCGGCTCGGCCAACGACGTGCTGATCCGGCTCGAGCGCCAGCCCGGCGACGATGCCGCGCAGCAGCGCGCCGCCGACCGCGTGCGCGCCACGCTGGCGCAGGAGTTCCCGGGCACCCAGGTGCGCCGCGTCGAGGCGGTGGGCGCGTCCGTGTCGGGCGAGCTGTTCCGCAGCGGCATGCTGGCGCTCGGCCTCGCCATGGTGGCGATGCTGGTCTACATCTGGTTCCGCTTCGAATGGCAGTTCGGCGCCGGCGCGGTGGTCACGCTGCTGCTCGACGTGACCAAGACCATCGGCTTCTACGTGCTATTCGACCTGCAGTTCAACCTGACGGCGATCGCGGCGATCCTCACGATCATGGGCTACTCCATCAACGACAAGGTGGTGGTGTACGACCGCATGCGCGAGAACCTGCGCATCTACAAGAAGATGCCGCTGCGCGAACTGATCGACCTGTCGATCAACGAGACCCTGAACCGCACGCTGGGCACGTCGCTGGCGACGCTGCTGTCGATCATCCCGCTGGCAATCTTCGGCGGCGAGGCGCTGCAGGAGTTCGGCATCGTGCTGATCTTCGGCATTTTCCTGGCGACCTCCTCGTCGATCTTCATCGCCGCGCCCATCTTGCTGTTCCTGGGCGAGAACCGCCTGCGCCGCGGCGCTCCCGAGGCCGCCGCCCCCGGCGGTCAGCCGCAGCAGGCTCCCTAAGACAGCAAGGCATTTCGGCATGGACGTCACGCCGCTCATCCCGGCGGATCGGCAGGTCATCGATGGGTATGGCGACGGGCAGTTCTGCGTGCGCGGCACGTGGCTGCCCGGCCCGCTGATCGTGTTCCCCGACCGCACCCTGGCCTGGGAGGTCGCCGGCTTCGCCGCCCTGACGGTGGAGAGCTTCGCCCCGATCACCGGAGCGGACCCGCCGGTGGAGATCCTGCTGCTCGGCGCCGGGCCGCGCAACCAGCTGGTGCCGCGGGCGTTGCGCGACGGTCTGCGGGCGCGCGGCGTCGTGCTGGACGGCATGGACACCGGCGCCGCCTGCCGGACGTACAATGTGCTTCTGGCGGAAGGGCGGCGGGTGGCGGCGGCGCTGCTTCCCGCCTAGGAAAACAGGAAAGGGCCCCCTCTCGGGGGCCCTTTTGGTATCCGTACGTCTGTACGTGTACGCGTGGCTGTCGGGAGACTTACGCCGGGGCCTTCGACAGGCGCTCGGCGACGAACTCCCAGTTCACCAGGCTCTCCAGGAACGCCTTCACGAAGTCGGCGCGGCGGTTCTGGTAATCGACGTAGTAGGCGTGCTCCCACACGTCGACGGTCAGCAGCGGGAACAGGCCCTTGGCGACCGGGGTGTCGGCGTTGCCGGTCTTGGAGACCTTCAGCTTGCCACCCTCGATGTAGAGCCACGCCCAGCCCGAGCCGAACTGCGTGATGGCGGCCTGGGAGAACTCCTCCTTGAACTTGTCCACCGAGCCGAAGTCGGAAGCGATGCGCTTCTCCAGCTCCGACGGGATGGCGCCGCCGCCGTTCTTCTTCATGCTCTGCCAGTAGAAGGTGTGGTTCCACACCTGGCCGGCGTTGTTGAAGATGCCGACCTTGCTGGCGTCGCCGGCGGACTGCTGGATCAGCTCTTCCAGGCTGGCGTTGGCGAGGGGAGAATCCTTCGTCAGGTTGTTCAGGTTGGTGACGTAGGTCTGGTGGTGCTTGTCATGGTGCAGATGCAGGGTCTGCGACGACATGAACGGCTCCAGGGCGTCATACGCGTACGGGAGCGGCGGCAGTTCGAACGCCATAGGATCGGTACCCTCTCTTCTTGATTGCGTGCGGTGCCTTGTTCGGCACTTCGCCTCCACGGCTCAAATATGTCCGCTGCGCCGCAAAGTGAAGGCCGGAATTCGGCCGAGGCGCGCAAAAGGGGTAATCCGTGCGTGCAGGACGGCCGCCGCGGCCCGCTCGCCGGAGCGCACGGCGCCCTCCAGCGTGGCCGGCAGGCCGGTGTCGGTCCAGTCGCCGGCCAGGAACAGCGCGGGATGCGCGGTGCGCGCCGGGGGGCGGCCGGCGGCGTGCGCCGGACTCTGATCGACGGTGGCGCGCCGTTCCTTGACGACTCGGTACGGGGGCAGGGCGGCGGCGATGCCCAGCGCCCGTGCCGCCTCCGCCCATAGCCGGGCGGCGATCTCCTCCGCCGGCGATTCGGCGAGCGCATCGGCGGCGCTGACCGTCACCGACAGCACGTCGCCGCGGGCGAACAGCCACTCGGCCGTGCCGCCGACCAGCGCCAGGAAGGGCAGGCCGCCGGGCAGGGTGACGGGACGGTCCAGCCGGAAATGCGCGTTGACGATGGTCGGGCCCGGCGGCGGCGGCGCCACCTCCGGCAGCAGCTTCTCCACGCCCCAGGCCGGCAGCGCCAGGACCAGCGGCTCACCGGCGCCGAGGTCCACCCGCGCACCGGCGGCACGGAAGCCGGCGGGGTCCACCGCCTCGACCCGGGCGTTGAGGTGCAGGGTGGCGCCGAGCGCCCTCAGGCGCGCGACGACGGGCTCGATGAAGGCGTGCGACAGCCCTTCCGGTGCGATCTGCGGGCGGCAGGCCGACTCGCCGCGCAGCAGCGTCTCGCGCAGGATGGCGGCGAACAGCCGTGCCGACGCCCGCTCGTAGGGCATGTTGAGGCCGGAGACCACCAGCGGCGCCCACAGCCGCTCGTGCAGCGGCCCGTCGGGCGGCAGCACGTCGGCGACCGTGGCCGTCCCGCCGGCGCCCAGCAGCGCCAGTGCCGCGAGGTAGTCGCGCGCCCGGCTGCCCGGCACCCGGCGCGCCTCGTCGAACAGCCACAGGCCGCCGGGGCGCAGGGTCCAGGTCCGGCCGTTGCAGAGGTCGTGGAAGGGAAAGGCGGCGGGGCGGACCTCGGTCAGCCGGTCGCGGGCGCCGACGCGCTCCAGCAGGCCGAGCAGCGCCCGGTTGCCGCTCAGCACGAGGTGGCTGCCATTGTCGATCACGCGGTCGAGCGTGGCGTCGTGGAAGGAACGGCAGCGGCCGCCGGCCTGCGGGGCGGCCTCATAGACGACGACGCGGCGGCCGGCCTCGGCAAGGCGCAGGGCGCAGGCGAGCCCGGCGAGCCCGGCGCCGGCGATGTGGGTGGTGGTCACGCGGACGGAGCCCGCCCGACGGCGCAGCGCAGCGTCACCCAGGCGCACTCGCGCTTCCTGATGCGCACGCCGCGTGACAGGTCGCTCCAACCGCGGGCCTTCAGCCGCTCCAGCAGGCGGCGGTACAGCAGCATCATGGCCTCGGCCGCCCACAGTCGGCGGCGGTTGCAGCGGGAAAGCGCCAGCCTCGCCTCGGCGAAGCGCGTCTCGGCGCGCAGGGCGAGCGCCTCGCAGGCGCGCGGCAGGTTGGGGTGGGCGAGCACGTCGGCGGGGTCGATGGAGAAGATGCCGGCACCCATCAGCACCTCGCGTGGCAGGTAGAGCCGGCCGAGCGGCGCATCCTCGGCGAGGTCGCGCAGGATGTTGGTGAGCTGCAACGCTTCGCCCAGGGCGATGGCGAAGGCCTCGGTGTGGGCGTCGGCGCGGTCGAAGACGCGGATCGCCAGCAGCCCCACCGCTCCGGCCACCCGGCGGCAGTAGACGCCCAGCGTGTTCATGTCGGGCGCGCGCATGGCGCCGGAGAGATCCATGGCCATGCCGTCGATCACCGCCTCCAGCTCGGCGCGCGGCAGGCCGTAGCGCTCGATGGCGCCCTTCAGGGCGGCGGCCATCGGGCTGGACGGCGCCCCGCCGGCATAGAGGTTGCGGATCTCCTGCCGCCACGCGTGCAGGGACTGGTGCTTGGCCTTCGGGTCGCCCGGTTCGTCGACGATGTCGTCGATGTGGCGGCAGTAGGCGTAGATGGCGAACATCGCCGCGCGTTTGGAGCGCGGCAGCAGCAGCATCGGCCAGTAGAAGGTGCTGCCCGAGCGCCCTGCCACCGCCGCCGGCGTGTCGCCGGGAGCGTCCGGCGCGATATCCGACAGCGGTGCGGTCATCCGGTCATCCTGCTATTGCGTGATCCCTCGCGCGATGCCGCGGGCCAGGGCGAACACCTTCTGGTGCGCCGCCAGCTCAACGCGCTTCTTCATGGGATCGCGCACCCGGAGCCGGGACGCAAGCGATTCCGCAAGGCTGAGGATCACAGCCGCCTCCATGCGCA
This sequence comes from Azospirillum sp., assembly GCF_050789165.1. NCBI lineage: Bacteria > Pseudomonadati > Pseudomonadota > Alphaproteobacteria > Rhodospirillales > Azospirillaceae > Azospirillum > Azospirillum sp. The sequence goes on along the minus strand of NZ_JBOZRT010000050.1, from coordinate 165,497 downwards.
GGCCGCGGTGCTTGATCAGGCCGGGCAGCCCCGAGGCGCGTTCGAGCAGACGGTCGGTGTGATCGAGCAGGCGGTCGAAGATGGCGCGCAGCTTGGGATCGGATTCGCTCTCGACCAGACGCTCGACGCTGACGCCGGACTCGTCGAACCACGCCAGCGGCACGTAGCAGCGGCCGAGCGCCGTCCAGTCGTCCCGGACATCCTGGAGGTGGTTGAGCACTTGCAGGGCCGAGCACAGCGCGTCCGCCGCCGGACCGGCTTCCGGCCCCTCGCCGTGCAGTTCCAGCAGGTAGCGGCCGACGGGGTTCGCCGAGAATCGGCAGTACAGCAGCAGGTCGCTCCAGGTGTGGCAGCGCGCCCCCACGGAGTCGCGGCGGAAGGCGCGCAGCACCTGCCGGGCGTGGCGGTCGGACACGCCGGTCGCCTGCAGGCTGGCGCGCAGGTCGAGCGCCGGCTTCAGGTAGGCGTGCTTGGCCTGGCCCGAGGTCAGCGCCCGTTCCAGAGCGTCGAGGTAGGCGAGCTTGCTCTCCGCCTCGAGATCCGGGTCGTCGGCGATGTCGTCGGCCAGCCGCACGAACTTGTAGAACGCCAGCACATGCGGGCGCAGGTGGCGCGGGATCAGCCGCGAGGCCACCGGGAAGTTCTCGCTGCGCGCATCCTTGCGCGCGAAGGGACCAGGCTTGGGGGTGGTGGTCGGGACGACGTTGAAATCGGCCATCGCTCGCCTGCTCCTGCTGCCAATCGGGGCTGGCGCGCCGCCCCCTGGACCTTAATATAATCGCCGTCCGGGCCTTGGCCCGTCCCAACGATGCGTCCACCCCTATTTTTCCGGACCGGCCCCTGATGGCGAATGAAGCAGCCGACCTGTCCTATTGCGGACAGGAGGTTCGGCGATACGACAACGACCGTTTTCTGACCTGCCTATTCGCTCCGGCGGAGCGGCGCGAGGCGCTGTTCGCCCTGTACGCCTTCAACGTCGAGATCGCCAAGACCCGCGAGGTGGTCAGCGAGCCGATGCTCGGCCAGATGCGGCTGCAATGGTGGCGCGACGCGGTGGAGGCCGCCTACGAGGGCGGCGCGGTGCCGGTGCACGCGGTGACGCGGCCACTGGCGGAGGCGATCCAGAAGCACGGGCTGACCCGCGGCCACGTCGACCGCCTGATCGACGCCCGCGAGTCCGACCTGGACGACGAGCCGCCGGCCAGCCTGGACTGTCTGGTCAACTACGCCGAGGTGACGTCGGCGCCGCTGGCGCTGCTGGCGCTGGAGGTGCTCGGCGTGCGCGACGCCGCGGCGGCCGAGGCGGGGCGCCACGCGGCCATCGCCTACGCGCTTGCCGGGCTGCTGCGGGCGGTGCCGCACCTCGCCCGGCAGAACCGCGTGCTGCTGCCGGCGGACCGGCTCGCCGCACACGGGGTGCGGGTGCGGGACGTGATCGAAGGCAAGGCCGGGGACAAGCTGCGGCCCGTGGTGCGCGAGGTGGCGGAGCGGGCGCGCGAGCATCTGGCCAAGGCGCGGGCGGCGCGGCGGGCGGTGCCGCGCCCGGCGGTGCCGGCGCTGCTGGGGGCGACGCTGGCCGACACCACCCTGGGCGTGCTGGCGCGGGAGGACCATGAGGTGCTGGCGGCCCGGGTGCAGATGCCGCACCCGATGCGCCAGCTCAAGCTGGCCTGGGCGGCGATGCGGGGGCGGTATTAGAGAGGTGCCTGCGTTGCGCCCCCCTCCTAACCTCCCCCCACTGCGCGGGGGGAGGAACTCCGTCGCCAGCCTCAAAAGCCCTCCGCCGCTCTCTGCGGATCCAGAGGATCCGCTTGCCGCGTCAGGCGGATCGAAGATCCGCCGAGAGCGAAGTGGGGGAGGGTTGGGTGGGGGCTCAGCGCGGGAACCTCGCCCTACGCTCCGCGCACCTGCCGAATGAACCGCTCCACCTCGCCGGACAGGCGCTCCGACTGCTCCGACAGGGCGCGGGCGGCGTGCAGGACCTCGCCGGCGGCGGAGCCGGTGCCGGTGGCGGCCTGCTGGACCTGCCCGATGGTGGACGAGATGTCCTGCGTGCCGACCGCCGCCTGCTGGACGTTGCGGGCGATCTCGCGGGTCGCGGCGTCCTGCTGCTCGACGGCGGCGGCGATGGTGGTGGCGATCTGGTTGATCTCGGCGATGGTCTGGACGATGTCGACGATGGCCTCCACCGCGCTGCCGGTCGCTCCCTGCATGGCCGCGATCTGCTGGCCGATGTCCTCGGTCGCCCGGGCGGTCTGGGTCGCGAGGTTCTTCACCTCGGACGCGACCACGGCGAACCCCTTGCCCGCCTCGCCGGCCCGCGCCGCCTCGATGGTGGCGTTGAGGGCCAGCAGGTTGGTCTGGCTGGCGATGTCGTTGATCAGGTTCACCACCTCGCCGATGGTGCGGGCCTGATCGGCGAGCGCGCGGACCGTGGTGCTGGTGACCTGGGCGCGGTCCTGGGCGCGCTGCGCGATGGCGGCGGACTGGCCGACCTGCCGGGTGATCTCGCCGATGGAGCTGGTCATCTCCTCGGCCGACGCCGCCACGGTCTGCACGTTGGCGGCGGTCTGCTGCGCCGAGCTGGCGACCACGGCGGCCTGCCCGCGGCTCTGCTCGGCGGTGGCCGACAGGCGTTGCGCGTTGGATTCGAGCTGCGTGGCCGAGGCCGAGACGCCCTCCACCACCGTGCGCACGCTGGCCTCGAAGCTGTCGGCGAGCTGCGCCATGGCGCGGCGCTTCTCCGCCTCGGCGCGGTGCTCCTGCTGCACCTGCTCCTCGCGCATGCGCTCCATGGCCTGGGCGTTGTCCTTGAACACCTGGACCGCCTGCGCCATCTCGCCGATCTCGTCGTGGCGGCCGCGATGCGGCACCTCGGTGCCCAGTTCCCCCTTGGCGAGCCGGTCCATGGCGCCGGTCATGGCGTGGATCGGCTTGGTGATGCCGCGGCCGATCCACCACGCGGCGAGCATGCCGAGCAGGACCGCCAGCACGGTGAGGACGATGGAGCGCCATTCCGTGGCCTGCGCGGCGTCGGTGGCTTCGCGCTCGATCACGCCCTGGTCGGCCTTGACCGAGGTGCGGATGGCGCCGGCCTTCTCGGCGATCTGGGCGCCGATGCGGTCGAGCGTCCCGGTGCGCACGCGCTCGCTCTCGCCGACCACGGCGACCAGAGTCTCCATGGAGGACTCGAAGCGCGGGACGCTGGCCATGGCGCCGGCCAGCAGCTCGCTGTGGTGGACCTCCTTGACCTGCTTGTCCAGTTCGGCGATGGCCGCGGCGAGTTCCTTCAGCTTGGACAGAGCGTAGACCGACTCCGTCTGGGCGTGGGTGTCCAGGTACTTCATGGCGTGGGTCTGCGCCGTCAGCAGCTTCTCCTGCGCCGAGGCGGCGAGGTAGGCGATGCGGTGCTCGCCGTCGGTCGCGGCGGATTCCGCCAGCTCGCCGAGCTTGGTGCGCATGTTGTTGGTGCTGCGGGCGAGCGGGCCGTCCACCACCTCGGTGCGCTTGGCGGTCAGCTCGCCGAGGCGGGCGAGCGCCGCGCGGTAGGCGTCGGCCTGCCCGGCGATGTCCTGGATGAGCGGCGAGCGGGTGGGGTGGTTGACCTCCCGCTGCGCCTCGGCGACGGTGCGGGCGAACGCCTCGAAGGCGCGCTCGGCCTGCTGGAGCGCCTCCGGCGCGCGCGACACCAGGAAGGCGTTGGTGTGGCGCTGCAGGGTGGCGGCGCCCAATTCCAACTCGTCCACCGCGGTGGCGTCGTGCGCCATGTCGGCGAAGGCATCGAACTTTCCGCGCACCGCGTCCAGCCCGAGCACCGCGATGACGTTCAGCACGATCACCAGCGCCTGGACGATGGCGAATCCGGCGAAGATCCGGCCGCCGATCCGGAGTTTGCCCACACTCATCAGCTCAGTCCCTTTCCCGCCGGTCTGCGCCGGTTGGTATGACCATAGCGCCCGTGTGGCGGTAAAGGAAATATGCTTTACGTTTAGGTCAATTATTGGGCAGATGCCGTTTCGGTGGTCATCCAGCCCGTCAGATCCTCCAGCGCGCGCTGTGTGTAGGCGCGCTTGCGCTCCCGGCCGCGGATGCGGTCATCGACCGGCGGGAACAGGCCGAAGTTGACGTTCATCGGTTGGAAGGTCTCGGCTTCGGCCCCGCCGGTGATGTGTCCGAGCAGCGCGCCGAGCGCCGTGGTGACGGGCGGTGCGGGCTGCTCGCGTCCCAGCCGCTCGGCCGCGGTGAACAGGCCGGCGAGCAGGCCGACGGCCGCGCTCTCCACATAGCCCTCGCAGCCGGTGACCTGCCCCGCGAAGCGCAGGCGCGGCTGTCCCTTGAGGCGCAGCGTCCTGTCCAGCAGGCGCGGGCTGTTCAGGAAGGTGTTGCGGTGCATGCCGCCGAGCCGCGCGAACTCCGCCTTCTCAAGACCGGGGATCATGCGGAAGATGCGGACCTGCTCGGCGTGCTTCAGCTTGGTCTGGAAGCCGACGAGGTTGTAGAGCGTGCCCAGCGCGTTGTCCTGGCGCAGCTGCACCACGGCGTAGGGGCGGCGCTCCGGCTTGTGCGGGTTGGTCAGGCCGACCGGCTTCATCGGGCCGTAGCGCAGGGTGTCGACGCCGCGCTCTGCCATCACCTCGATGGGCAGGCAGCCCTCGAAGTAAGGCGTGTTCTTCTCCCAGTCCTTGAAGTCGGCCTTCTCGCCGGCGATGAGGGCGTCGATGAAGGCGCGGTACTCGTCCTTCTCGAAGGCGCAGTTGATGTAGTCCTTGCCGGTGCCGCCGGGACCGGGCTTGTCGTAGCGCGACTGGAACCACGCCTTGGAGAGGTCGATGCTCTCCAGGTAGACGATGGGCGCGATGGCGTCGAAGAAGGCCAGCGACTCCTCGCCGGTGAAGGCGCGCACCGCCTCGGCCAGGGCGGGGGAGGTGAGCGGGCCGGTGGCGACGATGACGCTGTCCCAGTCCTCCGGCGGCAGGCCGGCGACCTCCTCGCGCACGACGGTGACGAGGGGGTGGGAGGTCAGCGCCTCGGTGACGGCGCCGGCGAAGCCGTCGCGGTCCATGGCCAGCGCGCCGCCGGCCGGCACCTTGTGCGCGTCGGCGCAGCGCAGGATCAGCGAGCCGCAGCGGCGCATCTCCTCGTGCAGCAGCCCGACCGCGTTGTACTCCGCGTCGTCCGAGCGGAAGGAGTTGGAGCACACCAGCTCGGCGAACCGGTCGGTGTGGTGGGCCTCGGTGGCGCGGACCGGGCGCATCTCGTGCAGAACGACGGGAACGCCGGCCGAGGCGAGCTGCCACGCGGCTTCCGAACCGGCGAGGCCGCCGCCGATGACGTGGACGGGACGGGGAGTGGTCATGGAACTGGGCTCTACTGCGATTTGAGCCTGTCAGTTAGCGGCTTCGCGCCCGGACGACAAGCCTTTGAGGCCCTGAAACGAAGACGGCCCCTCCCGCTGGGGAGGGGCCGGCGTCGTGGACCGGTGGCGGACCGGTCAGTACGTCTTGGTCGTGGTGTTGCGCTCGATCGTCGTGCCCGGCGCCGGCGTGACGACGGTGGACGAGCCGGCGCTCGGCGTCGTGGTCGTCGTCGTCGTCGACGTCGTCCGGGTCTCGTCGGAGCCGCAGGCGGCAACGAGCAGGGTGGCGCCGAGCGCCAGGGCGATGCCGGTCAGGGTGCGCTTCATCGTGGTTCCTCCTCACGATTGGAAACAATGGCGCCTCAACGCCAGAGACGGGGCGTTTGTTTCCTTCGGGGGTATGCGTCCGGTCAGTAGGTGCGGGTGGTCGTCGTGCTGCGCTCGATGACCTGGCCCGGCGCCGGGCTCACGGTGGTGGTGGAGGAGCCGGCCAGCGGCGCCGTGGTCGTGGTGGTGGTCTGGCTGGTCGTCGGCGCCGGCACGGCCACCGTGGCAGGCTCGCGCTCAACATAGGTGCAGGCGGAGGCCAGCAGGGCGGCACCGGCGGCAAGCGCCAGGGAAACGGTCTTCATGGGAGAACCCCTCGTTTCGTTGCGAATGCCTCGAAAACGCGGGATCCCCCAGGAAGGTTTCATCAGGCCCTCTTTCGGGCCTTCGTCCGCTGCTTGAGGTACGGCGCCAGATATTGGCCCGTGTAGCTGCGCTCGACCCGCGCCACGTCCTCCGGCGTGCCGGCCGCGACGATCTCGCCGCCGCCGGTGCCGCCCTCGGGGCCGAGGTCGATGATCCAGTCGGCGGTCTTGATGACCTCCAGATTGTGCTCGATCACCAGCACGGTGTTGCCCTGGTCGACCAGCGCATGCAGCACCTCCATCAACTTCTCCACGTCGGCGAAGTGCAGCCCCGTGGTCGGCTCGTCGAGGATGTAGAGGGTGCGGCCGGTGGCGCGGCGGCTCAGCTCCTTCGACAGCTTGACGCGCTGCGCCTCGCCGCCGGACAGCGTGGTCGCCGGCTGGCCGATGTGGATGTAGCCCAGGCCGACGCGCTGCAGCGTGTCCATCTTGTCGCGGATCGACGGCACCGCCTTGAAGAACTCCGCGCCCTCCTCGACCGTCATGTCCAGCACGTCGGCGATGGACTTGTCGCGGTACAGGACCTCCAGCGTCTCGCGGTTGTAGCGCTTGCCGTGGCAGACGTCGCAGGTGACGTAGACGTCGGGCAGGAAGTGCATCTCGATCTTGATGACGCCGTCGCCCTGGCAGGCCTCGCAGCGCCCGCCCTTGACGTTGAACGAGAAGCGGCCGGGGCCGTAGCCGCGCGCCTTGGCCTCCGGCAGGCCGGCGAACCAGTCGCGGATCGGCGTGAAGGCGCCGGTGTAGGTCGCCGGGTTGGAGCGCGGCGTGCGGCCGATCGGCGACTGGTCGATGTCGATGACCTTGTCCAGGTGCTCCAGCCCGCGCACGTCGTCGTGCTCGGCCGGGTGCTCGCGCGCGCCCATCAGGCGGCGGGCGACGGCCTTGTACAGCGTCTCGATGACCAGCGTCGACTTGCCGCCGCCGGACACGCCGGTGACGCAGGTGAAGGTGCCCAGCGGGATCTTGGCGGAGACGTTCTGCAGGTTGTTCGCGCGGGCGCCGATCACCTCCAGGAACTGGCCCTTGTGGCCGGGGCGGCGGCGGTCCGGCACCGGGATGGCGCGGGTGCCGTTGAGGTAGGCGGCGGTGATGCTCTCCGGGTTCTTCTGCACTTCGGCCGGCGTGCCGTGGGCGATGACGTTGCCGCCGTGCGACCCGGCGCCCGGCCCCATGTCCACCAGATAGTCGGCGGAGCGGATGGCGTCCTCGTCGTGCTCGACCACGATGACGGTGTTGCCGATGTCGCGGAGCCTCTTCAGCGTCGCCAGCAGCCGGTCGTTGTCGCGCTGGTGCAGGCCGATGGAGGGTTCGTCCAGCACGTACAGCACGCCGGTCAGGCCGGAGCCGATCTGCGAGGCGAGGCGGATGCGCTGGCTTTCGCCGCCGGACAGCGAGCCGGAGCCGCGGCTCAGGGTCAGGTACTCCAGCCCCACCGCGTTGAGGAAGCCCAGGCGCTCGTTGATCTCCTTGAGGATGCGGACGGCGATCTCGCGGTCCTTGGGGCGCAGGTGCTCGTTCAGGCCGGCGAACCAGCGGCCGGCGTCGGCGATGGACAGCTCGGCGGCCTCGGAGACGTGCTTGCCGGCGACCTTCACCGCCAGCGCCTCCGGCTTCAGGCGGGCGCCCTTGCAGGTGTCGCAGGGCTGGGAGCTCTGGTACTTCGACAGCTCCTCGCGCGTCCAGGCGCTGTCCGTTTCCTTGTACCGGCGCTCCAGGTTGTTGACGATGCCCTCGAACGCCTTGTGCGTCTGATAGCTGCGCAGGCCGTCGTCGTAGGTCATGGTGATGGCCTGACCCTTGGAGCCGAACAGGATCAGGTCGCGCACGGCCTCCGGCAGGTCCGCCCACGGCGTCGTCATGCTGACGCCGAAGTGCTGGCAGATGCTGAGCAGGGTCTGGTCGTAGTACTTGGAGGAGGAGCCGGCCCACGGCGCGATGGCGCCCTTGCCGAGGCTGAGACGCTCGTCCGGCACCACCAGCATCGGGTCGAAGTAGATCTTGGAGCCCAGGCCGTCGCACGCCGGGCAGGCGCCGAACGGGTTGTTGAAGGAGAACAGCCGCGGCTCGATCTCCGGGATGGTGAAGCCGGAGACCGGGCAGGCGAACTTCTGCGAGAACACCGTCTGCTCGTGGGTGTCGGCGTTCTCGACGAACACGATGCCGTCGGCGAGGTTCAGCGCCGTCTCCAGCGAATCGGCCAGCCGGCCGCCGAGCCCCTCGCGCACGACGATGCGGTCGACCACCACCTCGATGTCGTGCTTCAGCTTCTTGTTGAGCGCCGGGACCGAGTCGATCTCGTGCATCTCGCCATCGACCCGCACGCGCTGGAAGCCGCGCTTGCGCAGATCCTGGATCTCCTTCTTGTACTCGCCCTTGCGACCGCGCACAAAGGGGGCGAGCAGCAGCAGGCGGGTGCCCTCCGGCATCTCCAGGATGCGGTCGACCATCTGGCTGACCGTCTGGCTCTCGATGGGCAGGCCGGTGGCCGGCGAGTAGGGGATGCCGACGCGCGCCCACAGCAGGCGCATGTAGTCGTAGATCTCCGTCACCGTGCCGACAGTGGAGCGCGGATTCTTCGAGGTGGTCTTCTGCTCGATGGAGATGGCCGGCGACAGCCCCTCGATGGACTCGACGTCCGGCTTCTGCATCAGCTCCAGGAACTGCCGCGCGTAGGCGGACAGGCTTTCGACGTAGCGGCGCTGCCCCTCGGCGTAGATGGTGTCGAACGCCAGCGAGGACTTGCCCGAGCCGGACAGGCCGGTGATCACGACCAGCTGATCGCGCGGCAGATCCACGTCGATGTTCTTCAGGTTGTGCTCGCGGGCGCCGCGGACGCTGATGTATTTGTTCATGGAGTGTTCTTAGCCGAAAGCCGTAGGGAATGCCACCCAGAATGGAGCCGCACAGATATGTGCGGGGGAGGGGGAGATTACCACCCGGAGCGCGGCCGTCGAGTCGCCGCAGGAAGGCATTTCCAAACCCGGCCGGCTCTGCTATATTTGTTCTTGGAACGTTCTCTCCAGCGGCGCGGGTGCGTGGCGCGGCCGGGCAGGTGGGAACGGGCCAAGGCGGCGATTGACCGCGTGGCTCCGCTCGTGCTTGGTTGGCGCGGCGCGGGGCATGCGGACGCAACATATCCGGCCCTGCGAACAGGAACCCTCGACATCTGGACGCCCCGCCGCCGGGCGGCCGATCGGGCCGGTAGAGGTGTCGGGACACGCGCGTCGGAGGATCTGGCAATGAATGTGTGGACGTTTACGGGGCGGCTCGGCGCGGATGCGGAATTGCGCACCACGCAGAGCGGCGAGAAGGTGCTGGGCTTTCGCGTCGCCAACGATGTGGGCTTCGGCGAGCGCAAGACGACGCAGTGGGTGGACTGCTCGATCTGGGGCCGCCGCGCGGAGTCGCTGGCCCCGCACCTGACCAAGGGCAAGGGCGTGGTGGTCTCCGGCGAGGTGACCCTGCGCGAGTACGAGAAGCGCGACGGCACCCGCGGCGCGCAGATGTCGGTGCGCGTCGCCGAGATCGACTTCATGGGCGGCGACCGCGGCGCTGAAGGCGGTGGCGGCGGCTACGGCGGCGGCGGCGGCGGGTACGAGTCGCGCGGCGGCGGCGGCGGCGGTGGCGGTGGAGGCGGCTACGGCGGGGGTGGCGGCGGTGGCCGCGGTCCCGGCGGCGGCGGCGGCGCTCCGCCCCGGCACGACGACCTGGACGACGAGATCCCGTTCTGAGGAACGGCGGTCCGTACGGAATGCGGGGCCTCGCGGCCCCGCATTTTTTATGGCCGCTCCACGGTGAAGGGGGCTGTCAGCTTGGCGCAGGCGTAGCCGAGCAGAAGGCCGGCGATTCCGTCGGACGCCCAGTGCCGGTTCACCACGACGCGACTCGCGGCGGTGACAACGGCCAGCAGCATGCCCGCCGCCAGCACCACGTCGCTGTCCGTCGCCGCGGCGAGCGCGGTGGCCGTCGCCGCAACGTTCGCCGTGTGGCCGGACGGCATGGAGCGGTCGTTGGGCGGCCGGCCGGACCGCGGCGGGCGCCGTCGGCGGGCGATCATCTTGACGGCGGTGGCGGCCACCGCCTCGGCCGCCAGGGCCGCCACCACGGCCCGCCCCGCGGTGGCCACGCGACGGCGGCCGGACACATGGCCCAGCCGCCACGCGGCCAACGCCGCCGGCGCCAGCGTATAGCGCGACGTCAGGACGGCGAGCACCCGCGCCGCGGCGACGGACCGCGGTCCGCACGCCGGCAGCAGCCGGTCGCGCAGGGCTTCGTCGAATCCGACGATCTCCCTGACCGCCGGCAGTTCCGTTGCGTTCACGGGCCGTCTAGGCCGTGAACGGCCGCGGCGTGCCCGGCATCGGGTCGCCTTCGGGCGGGGTGATCTCCGGCGGGATGTCCGGATTCGGCGGCACGCGCGGTTCGGGCGACGGCGCGGGACGATCGGGCGATGGCGGGTTCGGGCCGCCGGGCGGCGGCACCTCGGGAGTCTGCGGGGTCGGATCGGCCATGGCTGGTCTCCCTCACTCGGCGGCGCGTTCGACGGCGCGGCCGCCGGCCTGCACGTCCTGGCCCAGGCCTGCGGCGGTGTTGCAGCCGGTGAGCAGCGCGGCCGACGACAGAAGGATGCCCAGCAGAAGGATCTGCGTGAGCGGCAGGCGGATGCTGCGCGTCATGGTCCCTCACTCTTCCAAGGAGACGGTGGTTTCCTGGAGAACGGGGCGCCAGCACCTTTGGTTCCGCGTTCCGCGCAAGGGTGCCCTGTGTGGCGGCGGTCGCGCTTGACCGGGCCTTCCGCAGCCACAAGATGTGTCCGCCCAACAAATGTGCAGCCATGACCGCCGACGCCATCGACAGACCCGCCACCCTGACCGGACGCCTGCGCGGCCACACCGCGGAACTGGTGCGGCTTGCCGCGCCGGTGATCGTGTCGCGCGCCGGGCTGATGGTGATGATGGCCGTGGACACCGCCATCGTCGGCCGTTACAGCGCCGAGCAACTGGCGTTCTTCGGGCTCGCCCACCTGCCCAGCAACATGATGATCGGCGTCGGCGTCGGCCTGCTGCTGGGCACGGTGGCGCTGGTGGCGCACGCGCTCGGCGCCGACCGGCCGGAGGAGTGCGGCTTGATCTGGCGCCGCTCGGTGCCGTACGCGCTGCTGATGGGCGGATTGATGGCGCTGGCGGCGGCGCTGCTCGGCGGGCCGCTGTTCCGCCTGACCGGCCAGGAGCCGCACGTCGCCGAGGGCGGCGCCCAGGTGCTGGCCGTGCTCGGCCTCGGGATGCCGGGGATGATGCTCTACACCACGACGGGCTTCTTTCTGGAGGGGCTGAAGCGGCCGGTGCCGGTGATGGTCGCCATGGTGGCCGGCAACCTGGTGAACCTCGGGCTGGCGTACGGGCTGGTGTGGGGCGCCTGGGGACTGCCGTCGCTGGGGGCGCTCGGTTCCGCGTGGGCGACGACGCTGATCCGCTGGGCCATGGGCCTGGGCTTGGTCGCGTATGTCTGGTGGTTGCGCGACCGCGACCGCTGGGGCGTGCGCGGCGGCTGGCAGGGCTGGTGGAGCGGCGCGGCCAAGCAGCGCGCCCTGGGCTACGCCGCCGGCCTGAGCATCGGCGTGGAGAGTTCGGCCTTCGCCGCGCTCGGCCTGCTCGCCGGGCTGATTTCGCCGCTGGCGCTCGGCGCCTACACGGTGGCGCTGAACCTGATCGCGCTGCCCTTCATGGCGGCGGTCGGGTTGGCCTCGGCTACCGGCGTGCGCGTCGCCGTGGCGCTCGGGCGCGGCGACCGGCTGGACATGGCGCTGGCGGGCTGGACGGGGCTCGCGGTCACCTCGGTGTTCCTGGCGCTGGTCGGCGTGGTGTACGCGGTTCTCCCGGGGCCGGTGGCGGGCATCTACAGCAACGACCCGGCCCTGCTGGAGCGCGTCGTCCCGCTGATCGCCTTCAGCGCCTGGATCCTGGTGGTGGACGGCGGCCAGACCGTCATGGCCAACGCGCTGCGCGGCCGGCACGACGTGTGGGTGCCGACCATGCTGCACTTCGTGTCCTACGCCGTGGTCATGCTGCCGGTCGCCGCGCTGTCGGCGTTCGCCCTTGGGCGCGAGGAGCAGGGGCTGTTCGACGGCATCCTGATCGCCAGCGTGGTGTCGGTGTCGATCCTGTCGCTGCGCTTCGCGAGTCTCAGCCACCGCTGACCCTTTTTTGGGTGGGGTGCGGTTGTGTGCACGTGCGAAACCTGCTAGGGAATACCATATATATGGTCCGGTTCGCTGGGCGTTTTGCCTAGGCCGTCCGGCGCGTGGTATGCACGCGTTTCCCAGACCCCGAGTCATGAGTTCCGCTTGAGCACGACCCCGCTTCCCCCCGCCTCCGACATCGCGCCGATCAATCTCGAAGACGAGATGCGCCGCTCGTACCTCGATTACGCCATGAGCGTGATCGTGAGCCGCGCGCTGCCCGACGTGCGCGACGGGCTGAAGCCCGTGCACCGCCGCATCCTCTACGCGATGAAGGAAGGCGGCTACGATTCGAGCAAGCCCTACAAGAAGTCGGCGCGCATCGTCGGCGACGTGATGGGTAAGTATCACCCGCACGGCGATTCGGCGATCTACGACGCCATGGTCCGCATGGCGCAGGACTTCTCCATGCGCCTGCCGCTGATCGACGGGCAGGGCAACTTCGGCTCGATGGACGGCGACCCGCCGGCGGCCATGCGCTACACCGAGGCGCGGCTGGCCAAGGCGGCCGAATCGCTGCTCGACGACATCGACAAGGACACGGTCGACTTCGGGCCGAACTACGACGATTCCGGCCGCGAGCCGCTGGTGGTGCCGGCGCGCTTCCCGAACCTGCTGGTGAACGGCGCCGGCGGCATCGCCGTGGGCATGGCGACCAACATCCCGACCCACAACCTGGGCGAGGTGATCGACGCCTGCTGCGCCTACATCGACAACAACGACATCACGCTGGACGAGCTGATGGAGTTCGTCCCCGGTCCGGACTTCCCGACGGGCGGCGTCATCCTCGGCCGTTCGGGCAGCCGTTCGGCGCTGCAGACCGGCCGCGGCTCGATTATCCTGCGCGCCAAGACCGAGATCGAGGAGATCCGCAAGGACCGCCTCGCCATCGTGGCGACGGAGATCCCGTACCAGGTCAACAAGTCCAAGCTGATGGAGCGCATCGGCGAGGTGGTCAACGACAAGACCATCGAGGGCATCTCCGACCTGCGCGACGAATCCGACCGCGACGGCGTGCGCGTGGTGGTCGAGCTGAAGCGCGACGCCGTGCCCGACGTGGTGCTGGCCCAGCTGTTCCGCCACACCCAGCTGCAGACCTCGTTCGGCGTCAACATGCTGGCGCTGAACGGCGGCCGGCCGGAGCTTCTGAACCTCAAGAAGGTCATCGAGGCGTTCGTCGCCTTCCGCGAGCAGGTCATCACCCGGCGCACCGAGTTCCTGCTGGGCAAGGCGCGCGAGCGTGCCCACACCTTGGTGGGCCTGGCGGTCGCGGTGGCGAACCTTGACGAGATGATCGCGCTGATCCGCCGCGCCCCCGATCCCGCGCACGCCCGCGAGGAAATGGTGGCCCGCGAGTGGCCGGCGCTGGACGTCGCGCCGCTGATCGAGCTGATCGACGAGCCGGGCCGCGGCGTGTCGGAGGCCGGCACCTACCGCCTGTCCGAGGATCAGGCCAAGGCCATCCTGGAGCTGCGCCTGCACCGCCTGACCGGCCTGGAGCGCGACAAGATCGGCGGCGAGCTGAAGGAGGTCACCGACCAGATCGCCGACTATCTGGAAACCCTGGCCGACCGCGTGAAGCTGCTGGGCATCCTGCGCGACGAACTGGTCGAGATGAAGGAGCGGTTCGGCACGCCGCGCCGCACCGAGATGCTGGACCTGGAGTTCGAGTCCGACATCGAGGACCTGATCCAGCGCGAGGACATGGTCGTCACCGTCAGCCAGTCCGGCTACGTCAAGCGCACGCCGCTGAGCACCTACCGCGCGCAGAAGCGCGGCGGCAAGGGACGCTCGGGCATGAGCACCAAGGCGGAGGACGCGGTCGCCGACCTGTTCGTGCTCAACACGCACACGCCGCTGCTGCTGTTCTCGACCCGAGGGGTGGTCTACAAGCTGAAGGTCTACCGCCTGCCGCTCGGCAACCCGCAGAGCCGCGGCAAGGCCTTCGTCAACCTGCTGCCGCTGGAGGACGGGGAGACCATCTCCACCGTCATGCCGATGCCGGAGGACGAGGCGACCTGGAGCGAACTGCACGTGATGTTCGCCACCTCCAAGGGCAACGTGCGCCGCAACAAGCTGTCGGACTTCCAGAACATCCGGTCCAACGGCCTGATCGCCATGAAGCTGGAGGAGGAGGGCGAACGGCTGATCGCCGTGCGCACCTGCTCGGAGGACGACGACGTCCTGCTGGCGACGCAGGGCGGCAAGTGCATCCGCTTCGCCATGTCGGACGTGCGCGTCTTTGCCGGCCGGACCTCGACCGGCGTTCGCGGCATCCGTCTGGCCGACGGGGACGAGGTCATCTCGATGTCGATCCTGCGCCACGTCGAGGCCTCGCCCGAGGATCGCGCCGCCTACCTCAAGCGCAAGCGCGAGGAAGGGCTCGACATGGAGGGCGAGGCGGCGCCGGAAGCCGAGGAGGTGCCGGCCGAGGCGGTCACGCTGAGCCAGGAACGCTACGAGGAACTGAAGCGGTTGGAGCAGTACGTGCTCACCGTGTCGGAGCGCGGTTTTGGAAAGCGCACCTCGTCGTACGAGTACCGCATCACCAACCGCGGCGGCCAGGGCATCTGGAACATGGAGATGGCGGAGCGCAACGGCGCCGTCGTCGCCGCGTTCCCGGTGGAGGAGTCGCATCAGGTGATGATGGTCACCAACGGCGGCCAGGTCATCCGCATGCCGATCCACGACGTGCGCGTCGCCGGCCGCAAGACGCTGGGCGTCACGCTGTTCCGCGTCGGCGCGGACGAGCGGGTGGTGTCGGTGGCCTCCATCGCGGAGGAGGAGAACGGAAACGGCGGGGACAACGCCGGAACGGCCAGCGACGAGGCTGGGGAGGACAACGGCCCGGAAGCCACGACGGACTGAGTGTGGCGGACTGACCCAGGCTAGAGGAACCATCCCATGTCCAAGCGGCGCATCGGCGTCTACCCCGGCACTTTCGACCCGATCACCAACGGGCACCTGGACATCATCCAGCGTGCCTCGCGGATGCTCGACACGCTGGTCGTGGGCGTCGCCCGCAACGCCGGCAAGGGTCCGCTGTTCTCCACCGACGAGCGGCTGCAGATGGTCCGCGAGGAGGTGGCGGCGCTGGACAAGAACGGCTGCGTCATCGAAGTGCGGGCGTTCGACACGCTGCTGATGCACTTCGCCATCGAGAACAACGCCTCGGTCATCATCCGCGGCCTGCGGGCGGTGTCCGACTTCGAGTACGAGTTCCAGATGGCGGGCATGAACGCCCGCCTGAACCCGAAGATCGAGACGATGTTCCTGATGGCCTCGGAGCGCCACCAGTTCATCTCCTCGCGCTTCGTGAAGGAGATCGGCCGGCTCGGCGGCGACATCACGCAGTTCGTCAGCCCGCGGGTGAACAAGCATCTGGCCGAGCGTTTCGCGCTGGATGACGACATCTCGAAGCGGATGCAGACGCTGAAACAGTGAGGCCGCGGGACCGGGAATGCGTCGGGGCGGTTGACCAGACCGCCCCGTCCCCCTATGGTGCCGCCCGCCCCGCCGCCCCATCTCTTCGAGAGGCGGCCACAGAGCTGATCCGGTAGCTCAGTCGGTAGAGCACGTGACTTTTAATCATGTGGTCGTGGGTTCGAGTCCCACCCGGATCACCATTTTCTCTTTTGCATTCAGCGGGTTGGATTTGCGGTAGGATGGTAGTGTCATCCACCGCCGGTCCGTGTACGGCTCCCGTACGGAAAATAGGCGTCAGCTAGCTATGATTGGCCGTCAGTTTTGGGTGCGGCTGCCGTCATGCGGATAACTCCTCTCCCTTCCTCCTCGAACTGCACCAGCGCGTCGGGGAAGATGTTCAGCACCGGAAGTGCCCGCTTTCCAGAAGCGTGATGAGAAACGTGACGATCAAAGAGCCAACTGAATGAAGTCGGAGTGGCTCCATGCCGATGCGGCGCTAGCGTCCATGGGCACATGGTCAGGCTCAAGGCTATACGACGCCTGGAAAGCCGCATTCCACGCGATCCCCGACCTGAACGCCGAGCTGGTCGGCATCGACGCGTGGCTTTTCCATCATCCTGGAGACCAGTCTCCACCCTACTGCGTGAGCTGAACGGGGGCGATTGCGACGGCGCCGCCGCGGAGTTCGGGAAGTGGATCTATGCCACCGTGAACGGGCAGAAGACGGTGCTGCAGGGGCTGGTGAAGCGCGGCACCGCCGGGGCGCTGGTGTTCCAGGGCCTGGACTGGAGGGCCGCGCTGGAGGACGGCTGCGCAGCAGCACCCGATGCCGCAGATGTTGCCCGAGCCCGAGGGCGATGAAGACGACCGGGTGCGCCGCATCCAGCGCGGTCGGGCCGAAGTCCGCGGCGAAGATGGGAATCGGCTGTGGACGCCCTGTCAAAGATCCTGCGCAGCGACGGCAGCCTTCCTACTTCCCGATGTTCCCGGCCACCGTCCGGCTGTTGTTGCTCGTCGCTCTGACCAGGTTGGTGGTCAGCTGGACAGCCTGCTGACGCTAGCTCATCAGGCTCTGCAGCTGGATCATGTTCAGCTCGCCAGAGGGCTGTGAGGCGGCAGCTGCCGGAAGGGTCGCACGGCTGCGCGCGGTCATGTTCCCGGCGGCCAGTGCCGGACTGGCGGCGGCACCAATCATGGCAAGCACGAGGACGGTTCGGGCGAGCATCATGGTTCTCCTGACGTGAGAGCGTTTCGTGCGCAGCGACCACGCGTTGAGCCGGCGTTCGAATGCTGTGCCCTTTTCCGGCCCCAATGCTGTGAGATGGGCAACACCGAGGCTGAGCTCCCTGAGTTGCTTGCCGATCTACGGTGCTCCTGCCGATTCGTGCCGGTCCTGCTGACAGGCTGAACCCGTTCTCTCATTCAGCCAACCGCGCGCATCAAGCTTTGTGCGTTTATAGGCAGTCCTCCTTACGGTTTTCCGACCGCAAGGCGTTAAGAGTTCTTTTCGCACTTGAACACGGCTGAGATTTCTCTTCCGGCTCCGGTTGGAAATGCCTCGACAGCGATGAACTTGGTGCTTTCGTCAGGTTTGCAATAATCGTTCAGCCGAATGACCCGGCTGACCTCGTCAATAGCAGGCATCCCCATATCACCTGTGCCGGTTCTGTAGGTTATTATGCTTCCAATAGTGCCATCTGGTAAAAGAAACGCGCGTGGACCATCTATTCCTCCGCACGAAAAAAGTAATAATAACAATAAAAATGCGATTGATTTCATAAAAATCCTCGTGTGTTGGCTTGCTGTTCCATCATAGCGCCATGCTCCGATAAAAGATTGTATCAATATAAGCGATGGCGCGCGAGGTTGTCGCGCCGTCCCCCGGTTTGCGAGTCTGCGCAAGATGACCAGCCAGAACACGATCAGCACCACGTTGACCAAGCCGAACCCGTTGCGACGCAAGGTTTCCGCCTCGTGATGAGGTGAACAGCCCGCCCGGACGCCGACTATCCGCTCAGCACCACCTGCGCCACCTGCCGATCCGTGCAGGTCCTGCCGTTTCGCGCTACTCCATTACCGACCTCCATCAACCCTGCTGCCCGGCCCCGCCGAGGCGGCTTTTTCGTGCCCAAAAGGAAGGACCATGCTCCCAGCCATCATCGCTGCTCTCGCCCCTATGCTGATCGGGGAAGTCGCCAAGCAGGCCATGGGCGATACGTCCGCCTCCGGAATGGTGGCGGACGCCGCCGTGTCCGTCGTCTCTCAAGTGGCGGACATCCCCATCACCGACGAAGGGTCAGCCAAGGCGGAGGCCGACGCCATCACCGCCGATCCCGCCAAGCTGGCCGAGGCGTACCGGCTCCAGGCCGAAAGCGTTATCACTCTGCTGCGGCTGGACAACGATGACCGGGCCGGCGCCCGCGACCAGACGGTTGCGCTCGTCCAGGCTGGCAGCCGCATCGCCTGGGGTGCCCCGGTCGTCTCGCTGGTGGTGCTGCTCACCTTCGGCTTGTTGCCTTGGGCTCGTCCCGACCAAGGGCGTCCCAACGGGGCAGGAGACGGCCGTCAGCCTCATGTTGGGCGCGCTCGCCGCCATGGCGACAGCGGTGGCGTCCTACTGGGTGGGGTCAAGCGCCGGCAGTGCGGCGAAGGGCAAGCTTTTCGCCTACCGCTGACTCCGGGACCTCCATCGCTGCCCGGGGCAGGCGTCGGAGGCGTGGGAGGTCGTTTCGGTATACATGGGGCCACCGCCCACCCTGCTTCAGGGCTGCCTTTCCGAATGACTTCGGAGAGGATATCGTGCCTTCAGATGGCTGGGCATCCCGTCCGTTCGACGGATCCCGATTAATGAAAGGGGCAGGCATGCTTAGCAAGGGGTTTTGCGACGTAGAAATCCATCGCAACCCGCTATGGAATCACACATTGGCCGACTCTCCGGATCTGAGAGGGCGCTTTCAAGCCATTTTGGATGCTAACCTCGTCGCCATGTCCTTCCATGAAGTGGTAAATCTTCATAGAATGGTAGAGCAAACAAGTCGCCTTCCTGGTGATATCGCTGAAGTTGGAGTGTTCCATGGTGGAAGTGCGCTGGTTATGGCGCTTGCAAACACTTCGATGAAGCGCATCCATTTGTTTGATACATTTTCCGGAATACCAGAGACAACAAAAGGGGTCGATCTGGTAAATGTTGGTGATGTGAGAGGTAGTGAGCTAAGTGAAATCAAGGAGATGCTTAAAAATTTCGAAAACATTATTGATTATCATGTTGGATTTTTTCCGGATACTGTATCAGAGTTGCCGGATGGAATCGGTTTTTCTTTAGTGAATCTTGATATGGATGTCTATGCAAGCACCAAGGCCGGCCTTGAGTATTTCTATCCGCGTATGGTGCGCGCAGGGGTTATTATTTGTCATGACTATTTTTCACAAAGTTGCCCCGGTGTCAAAAAGGCGGTGGATGAGTTCTTTCTAGAAAAGCCGGAAACATTGATCGGTCTTTGGCACACGCAGATAGCAATGGTGAAGCTGTAGCCCCTGATGCCGATGGAACGAGAACGCTTCTTCTGACGGCGCTTGGCTGAGTTTATGGGTGATCTGACTCAGGCGTCACCTTTCTCGCGTCGGAAGTCTGGGTCGCCGCTTTGCTGAAGGGTAAAGCGGCGGCTTTTTTGCGTTCAGGGCGCCTGTCGCTTCGCCTTCATGGCTGCGACTGTCTCCAGCAACTCTGGCTCGCCGTCCGGCCGAAGGCGGCGATCGTGGGTGACCTCGAACCCGGGGATCGCGTTCACCAGCAGGTTCGCCCGGCGTCCAACTCCCTCCACGCGTCGCATGCCTCGGGCGGACTGCTGCCCGGCGCGCACAGGTGGGTGCCGGAGTTCATGTGCTGGATGATGAAGGTGAACTGGCTGCTCGAGCCAAGTCTTCTGGCTGATGCGGCGCGAACCAAACGCGGCAACACCTCGCCACGTCAGCTGGATCCGCGCCCATCCGCGCTGCCCGCAGCCCTCGCAGCGCAGCCGGTCCTGCGGGTCGGTCAGCCGGGCGTTCGGCCCGACCGCCCGGGTCCGGCCCAACTCCATAGCGTCGAGTTCGCGCGCGCGGTGGCGGACCTGGCATCGGGCGACGCTCCGGCACGCCGGCTCGATGACGTGCCCCGCCGCCTACCTGACGTGGGGGCGGGTGGCCTACGTCACGGCCGGCTGGTGCGCGTGGTGGCCTGGGCCCGCTGAAAACCCATCGTGGTGGGTCGGGGTGGTGTCCGACCAGGTGGCGCCGCAGTGGAGCGAGGCGAAGGCCGGCCAGCGCCTGCTGGGGAGCCGGCCCACGATCCTCTGCCAGCCCCCCAGCGGCCGGCTTCGACGATCCACCGTACCGGGTGCTCAGGTTCTGTCGGGCGGGAGTGCTGCTGGAGCTGCCGGAGGTGAGCGCCATCGGAACCCATACCTTGCCGCAGTCAGGCGGTACCCAGTTCGTATTGTTCCATGCATGCGTGTTAATCAGCTCCGGTAGACGTACGTCCGCGTCGTTTTCTCCGTAAATTAGCGTCCTATCATGGAATAGATCATTCCATGGGAGGGGCAAATGGCAAGGATCAGGGGGACTCAGCGCAACGATACCCTGTATGGCACCGTCGGCGATGACACTCTGCTGGGGCTTGGAGGCGACGACGTCCTATACGCCTGGGACAAGCAGTTTCAAGGTGGCGGCAACGACGTCCTCGACGGCGGCAACGGAAACGACCGGCTGGAGGGCTGGCAGGGCGACGACCTCCTGCTTGGCGGGAACGGGAACGACTCGTTCGAGGGCGGCGACGGCAACGACACGCTCTGTGGTGGCAACGGCAACGACGTGATGCGCGGCGGCATGGGCGATGATCTGCTCATCGGCGGGGCCGGCTTCGACCTCATGGATGGCCGCCAAGGCAACGACACCCTGTGGGGCGGCGGAGGTGGCGACCGGCTGTTCGGCGATACCGGCGTTGACGTGCTTCATGGCGAGGCGGGCAATGACACGCTGTACGGCGGAGGAGACGGTGACGTGCTTTACGGCGAGTCCGGCAATGACGCGATTTTCGGCGATACCGGCAATGACCTGCTCCAAGGCAACGCTGGCAACGACACCCTCTTCGGCGATCCTGATCGCTACTCCGACCAGGGGGCGGACACGTTGACGGGCGGGGCCGGCGCCGACCTCTTCGGCTTCGGCGGCAACACGGGAGACGACGTCATCACAGATTTCAACTTCGCCGCGGGCGACCGCATCGGGATCACCGCGGGAACAACCTTCACGGTCGGACACAACGCGGTCGGCGAGGCGGTGATCACCGTCTCCAACTCGGGCAGCGTGACGTTGTTGGGGGTTGCGGACGAGCGGGTCACCTCCGCCTTTTTCGTGACACTCTGATCGAGAGGGGCTTGGCGCGCGGAGGTGCTCAGAGCTGCACGCAGCTCAGCACCGCCCGCCGCCCGCCGCCCGTTCGCCTGCCAGCCGAACGGGCGGCGGGCGGTGTCGAGGGCGGCCGTCGGATCGCTTGTCGGCATTGCCTGTCTCCCTGTCGCCTGCATAGGGGACATAGGCCTCCGCGCCCCCGAGGTGCGGCATTTTTGATCGTACGCAATGGAACCGGTTGCCCCGGCGCAGCACCCTCCTTATACCGGAGAGCCTACTCCGTTCGTACGGGCGCCGGCGGTGCACGTGCGGGCGAGCCGGTAGCATTCTTTCGTGTGCGAGCATCGAAGCCAACAGTCGCAACTCCCGAATTGTTGGAAATCGATGCAGGAACCGTCATAATTGCCGCCCGGCTTCCGGCCGGGCTCGCCTTTCAGGGAAGCAGGTACGGTCTTGTCGGTTGGCTCCGCGGCTGAACTCAAGGAACTGGAAGGCCCCGCGGCGGCCGGGCTTCCGCGTGGAAGCGAGTTCCTGGCCTCGCTCGCGGCGAGCCTGCTCGACCATTCGGCGTTCCCCCTGGTCTATGTCGGCGCCGACGGCCGCTGCCATCACGTGGCTTCCGGATTCGCCTCCCTTCTCGACACGACGCCGGAGGCGCTGGTCGGCCGCCGCCTGAGCGAGGTGGACCATCCGGCCGCCCGCAGCGTGGCCGCGGCGCTGGCGGGAGTGGCCGCGACCGGCGCGGCGGCGCCCGTGGATTGCATCGCCACGCGCGGCGACGGGCGGCGCCTCATGCTCACCGGCTGCGTCATCCCGCACCAGGGACCGGACGGCGAGGTGCCGGGCTTCCTCGGCGTGCTGCACGACATCGCCGACGAGGAGCGCATCGCCGACTTCGTGATGCGCCGCGACCCGTTCGTGGCGACCCTGCTCGACGCGGCGGTGGACGGCATCGTCATCACCGACCGGCGCGGCGTCATCCGCTCGATCAACCGCGCCTGTTGCCAGCAGTTCGGCTACGACGAGGCGGAGTTGCTGGGGCAGAACGTGACGGCCCTGATGCCGCCGCCGTTCTCGCGCGACCACGACCGCTTCATCCAGACCTATCTGCAGACCGACCGCGCCAAGATCATCGGCATCGGCCGCGAGTCGCTGGGCCGGCGCAAGGACGGCACCGTCTTCCCCATCCATCTCAGCGTCGGTCAGGCGCGGTTGGGCGAGGAGATCACCTTCGTCGCCATGATCCGCGACATCTCCGACCGCTTGGCGGCGGAGCAGCGCGCCTCCTACCTGGCGCGGCACGACGCGCTGACCGGGGTGCTGACCCGCACCGCCTTCCTGGATGAATGCGAGGCGGTGCTGGCGCGCGGCAGCGTGGACGGCGGCGGCGATGCCACGCCGTGCTTCGCGCTCTACTCGCTCGACGTCGACCAGTTCAGCGACATCAACGAGGCGTTCGGCTTCCACGTCGGCGACGCGGCGCTGAAGGCGCTGGTCAGCCGCGTCATCGAGGTGCTGCCGAAGGAGACCTACATCTGCCGAATCGCCGCCGACGAGTTCGCGGCGCTGTCGCGGGTGGAGGACCTGGACCAGGCGCGCACGCTGGCCGACGTGCTGCACGACCGGCTCACCGCCTCCATCTACGCCGACCGCCACTGGGTGCGGCTGCGCGTCTCCATCGGCGCCGCGGTGTTCGACCCGTCGGTGCAGCGCATGGAGGAGCTGAACGCCAAGGCGAAGCTGGCGCTGCAATCGGTGCAGCACAACGGCGGCAACGCGGTGTGCTTCTACACGCCGGAGATGGCGGCCGCGGCGACCCGGCGCATGCTGCTGACCATGCACCTCGCCCACGCCATCGAGCGGAACGAGCTGCACCTCGTCTACCAGCCGATCGTCGAGGCGAAGTCCGGCGAGGTGACCAGCACCGAGGCGCTGCTGCGCTGGACGCATCACACGCTGGGCGCCATCTCGCCGGGCGAGTTCATTCCGGTGGCCGAGGAGAGCGGGCTGATCGTCCCGATCACCGACTGGGTGCTGGCCACCGTGGTGCGGCAGATGGCCGAGTGGGACGGCCGGGGCGTGCTGCCGAAGCGGGTGTTCCTGAACATCTCCGGCCAGCAGTTCCTGCGCGGCAACCTGACCCACCGTCTGGTCGAGCTGCTGGAGGACCAGCCGCACCTGCGCGGCCATCTCGGCCTGGAGATCACGGAGCAGGCGGCGGTGCGCGACCTCAAGGTCGCGGTGCGGACGCTGAGCGATCTGGCCGACATCGGCGTGCAGGTGGCGATCGACGACTTCGGCTCGGGTTATTCCTCGCTCAGCTACGTGCAGCAGCTGCCGGTGGCGAAGCTGAAGATCGACCGCGCGTTCATCGTCGACGTGCCGGAGAACAGCCGCAACGCCGCGCTGGTGCGCGCCGCCGTCGGCATGGCGCACGGCCTGGGCCTCGTCACCGTCGCCGAGGGCGTGGAGACGGTGGAGCAGCAGGAGTTCCTGGCCTCCACCGGCTGCGACCAGCTCCAGGGCTACCTGTTCGGCCGGCCGATGATGCCCGACGCGCTGGCGGAGATGGTGCGCGAGCAGCGCGCGGCCAAGGCCGTCCGCTAACCCCGGCCGCGCCGCTGCCGTCCCTGCCACCGGCGGAACGCCGTGCGGCCCCACCACGTCTCGATGCGCTCGCGGATCTCGCCGGGGCGCAGCAGCAGCGGCAACCGGGTCTGGTTCGGCGTCGGCGGCTCCAGGTCGAGGCCGACCGAGGTGATCTCGCCCTCCTCGTCCAGGTCACGCACGATCAGTTCCACGCCGCCCATGCGGACGCGGTCGCCCAGCTCGAAGCCCTTCGGGAACTCGTGGTGGAACAGCGCGCGCAGCGTGCGGCTGGCGTTCTGCAGGGCCAGCGGCAGCCCGTACATCTCGGCGATCTGCTCCACGGTGGCGTCGGGGCTGAGCACGAGGTCGCCGTAGAACTCGCGGTCGCTCTGGTCGAGCGGACGGGTGCCGCCCATCAGCTTGTCGAGAAGTGGCAGGCGGTTCGGCGCCATGAACATGTAGACGCGGTCCCCGGCGCGGATCGGCCGCGCCTTGTGCAGCGGCACCACCCGCTCGTCGCGCACCACCAGCGACGGCCGGGCCCAGCGTGGCAGCGGCTGGCCGCGCGCAACGGCGCTCTTGGGATGGACGGTGTAGGCGACCAGCTCATGGCCGATGTCGCCGGGCAGTTCCAGTTCGACGCGCTCGACCGGGCCGGTGCGCGGCGGCACGATCAGGCGCAGCCAGCGCGCCATCGGCCCGATGGTCCAGCCCTGCACCAGCAGTGAGACGATCACCACGATGAACGCGGTGTTGAAGATGATCTGCCCGTTCGGCAGCTCGCCCAGGATCGGCACCAGGGCCAGCAGCATCGACACGGCGCCGCGCAGGCCCACCCAGCCGACGAAGGTCGTCTCGTTGGCGGTGAAGCGGAAGGGCAGCAGGCACAGCCACACCGCCAGCGGACGCGCCACCAGGATCAGCAGGAAGGCCAGCGCCACCGCGGGGACGGCGATGGCCTTGAAGCCGCTGGGCGTGGCGAGCAGGCCGAGCATCACGAACATGACGATCTGGCTGAGCCACGTGAGGCCGCTGTGGAAGCGCCGCAGGTTCTGCGAGCCCTGGAGGTGGACATTGCCGGCGACCAGGCCGGCGACGTAGACGGCCAGGAAGCCGCTGCCGCCAAGCGCCGCGGTGCCCGCGAAGACGAACAGCGCGATGGCCAGCGAGACCACGAGGTTTAGGCCGGATTCGAGCTTGGCGCCGTTGATCAGCGTCACCAGCAGCACGCCGCCGACCACCCCGCCGAGGACGCCGCCGCCCATCTCCCAGACGAACTCCAGCGCCGCGCGCGCGAGTTCGAAGTGGCCGATCTGCGCGGCCTCGACCAGCAGGATGGTCAGCAGGATCGCCATCGGGTCGTTGCTGCCCGATTCGATCTCCAGCGTCGAGCGGACCCGGTCGCGGATGGTGATGCCGCCGACGCGCAGAAGCAGGAACACCGCCGCGGCGTCGGTCGAGCTGACCACCGCGCCGATCAGCAGCGACTCGATCCACGGCAGCGCCAGCAGGACATGAGCCGCCACGCCGATCACGCCCGTGGTGATCGCCACGCCGAACGTCGCCAGCGTGAACGCCGGCCACGCGGCGGTGCGGTAGCTCTGGACTCGGGTGTCGAATCCGCTTTCGAACAGGATGACGGCCAGCGCCACCGAACCGATCAGGAAGGTGCCCGGCGCGTCGTTGAACCAGATGCCGCCGATGCCGTCCTGTCCCGCCGCCAGCCCGACGCCGAGGAAGATCAACAACAGCGGCGTGCCGAACCGCAGCGCCACCACGCTGGTCAGGATGCTGGCGATCAGCAGGGACGAACCGATCAGGATGATGGTGCTGGTTTCTTCCATGGCGCCGATCCTGCCGGTTCGGCGCCATGGGCGCAACCGGCGTCAGCTCACCAGTTTCCAGGTTCCGTCCGCTTGGCGGCAGGCGGTGCCCTGCGCCTGTTCCGCCTTGCCGCCGACGTAGATGGTGTGGGTGTATTCGCGGCAGGTCTGGCCGGTCGAACTCTGGTAGGTGCGCTGCGGCACGATCTCGCCGCGGTTGCCGGTCTCCGGGTTGTTCCAGGTGATCGGCGCGTTGCTGGCCACCGCGCGCTCCTCCGCGTCGGCGGCGCGGCGGCTGTCGTTGCCGGTGATGTAGCGGGCCGCCTCGCGGCCGGCCAGCGCGCCCAGGACCGTGCCGATGCCGATGGTCGCCACCTTGCCGGCCCCGCCGCCGAAACGCGAGCCGAGCAGCGCGCCGCCCAGGGCGCCGCCGACGGTGCCGACGGTCTCGCCGGTGTTCATGTTCTCGAACCCACCGCCCGGCGGCTGGCAGGCCGCCAGCGACAGCGCCAGCGCGGCGCAGGTCAGAGTCTTGCGGATGGTCATGCTGCCTCTCCCTTGTGCTGCCCGGAAAACCCTGGGGTCCGGGGTTGGTTCCCGGTGCCTCCCGCCAAGTCCTGATGCCGCCGCGGGGCCCTCGCCGAAAGGGGTGTGGAAGCAATTTGCCGCTTCGCGCGTTTATCCGCCATGACGTTGTTTGACGGGAGGGTTTTTGCGATGAAACGGATGCGCCTGATTGCGGCGGCGCTTGCCATGACGACGCTGCTGGCGGCCTGCAACACGGGCACTGTGCTTGGCGGAGGCGCCGGGGCGGCGGGTGGTTACGCGCTCGGCGGCAAGCGCGGGGCCATCATCGGCGGCTTGGGCGGCGCGGCCATCGGCACGGCGCTCGACAACTGACCGGGGACGGGCGGCGCGGCGTCAGACCCGCGCCGCCTCCCGCGCGCTGGCGCTGAACACGGCCAGCGCGTCGTGCAGTTCGGGCAGCGCGCGCTCGACCGCCAGTTCGCCCTCGCGGATGCAGTCGTCGGCGCGGTCGAACTCCAGCAGGCCGATCTGGCCGAGGCGCGGCGCCACGTGCACGTCCGGCGGCTCGCCGGCGAGGCGTGAGCGCGTGATGCGGTCGGTGATGATGCCGAGCGAGGACACCATCACGCCGAACACGCTGGGACCGTCGTAGTCGCGGCGGAAGATGCGGCGCGCCAGCGCGCCGATGGAGGACAGGCGCGGCGTTTCCGGCGCGTTCTCCCCGATCAGTCCCAGCAGGTCGAAGCCGGCCGCGGTGGGGATCGTGGCGCCCGGCTTGCGCGCCTTGCCCAGGATGTCGGCCGACAGGTTGACGGCGATGATCATCTGCGCGCCGAGCGCCCGGCAGCACGACACCGGCACCGGGTTGACCAGGGCTCCGTCCACCAGCCAGCGCCCGTCCAGCGGCACCGGCGGGAAGACGCCGGGCAGCGAGAAGGACGCGCGCAGGGCGTCCACCAGTTCGCCCTTCTGCAGCCACACCTCGTGTCCGGTGACCAGGTCGGTCGCGGTCGCCGTGAAGGGGACGGGCAGGTCCTCGATGCGGGTGGAACCGAGGTGCCGGCGCATCTCGGCCACCAGCTTGTCGCCGCCGATCAGGCCGCCGCCCTGGCGCAGCCGCAGGTCCAGATAGCCGGCGATCTTCAGCCGGTTGAGGCCGCGCGCCCACTCCTCCAGCGCGTCCAGCTTGCCGGCCAGCGCCACGCCGCCGACCAGCGCGCCCACCGACGAGCCGCAGACCACGTCCGGCTCGATTCCGTAGCGCTTCAGCGCGCGCAGCACGCCGATGTGAGCCCAGCCCCGCGCCACGCCGCCACCCAGGGCCAAGCCGATGCGGGGTTTCGTCCGTGCCGCGCCGCCGTCCATGGGACACCTCCGAAGGGGTACTCCTAATGGAGCGTGACATGCCCGACTCTAATGAGTGGTTAAGGCGCGCCGGTGGACAGGGCGGGCGGTTGTCCGCTATGGCTTCCCGCCATGTGTGAGCGAGGGCAGCGGCTGTGAGCGGCAAGAACACCATCGGCCTCAAAGGCGGCCCCAAAGGCGGCCCCAAAGGCGGCCTCGACGGCGGGACGCGCGCGCTGATGTGGCGCGTCTGGCGGGAGTGGGTGCGGCCGTACCGCGGGCGCCTGATGGTCGCCTTCGCGCTGATGGCGGTGCTGGCGGCGGCGACCGGCGCGTACCCGCTGCTGATCGACCGCTCCTACGCCATGTTCGAGGCGCAGGACCGCACGCAGATGGTGCTGGTGCCGCTGGCGATCATCGTGGTGTCGCTGGTCAAGGCGCTGTCCATGTACGCGCAGACCGTGGTGACGACGGACATCGTGCAGCGCATCCTCACCGACGTGCGCATGGCGATGTTCGGCCACCTGCTGGCCGCCGACATGGCCAGCCTGCACGCGGCGCCGACCGGCTCGCTGACCTCGCGCTTCATCAACGACGTGGACGTGGTGCGCAACGCGCTGTCGCGCACGGTGACCAACCTGGTGCGCGACATCCTGACGGTGATCGCGCTGGTCGGCTCCATGTTCTACCTGGACTGGGTGCTGTCGCTGATCACCTTCCTGGTCTACCCGCTGGCCGCCATGCCGATCGTCAACATCGGCAAGCGGCTGCGCCGCCTGTCCCGCCAGACGCAGGCGCAGATGGGCGACATGACCGCGCTGCTGACCGAGAGCCTGTCCGGCGCCCGCATGGTCAAGACCTACAACCTCGAAGACTACGAGCGCGGTCGCGCCGGCGCGGCGTTCGAGGACAACTACCGCCTGACCATGAAGGCGACGCGCCAGCGCTCCGCCGTCGATCCGATGATGGAGGTGTTGGGCGGCGTCGCGGTGGCCGGGGTGATCGGCTTCGCCGGCTGGCGCATCGCCGGCGGCAGCGGCACGGTGGGCGAGTTCACCGGCTTCATCGGCGCGCTGCTGATCGCGGCGCCGTCGGTGCGGGCGCTCGGCACGCTGAACACCGCGGTGCAGGAGGGCCTCGCCGCCGCGCAGCGCATCTTCGAGCTGATCGACCAGCGCCCGACCATCGTCGAGAAGCCCGGCGCCACGCCACTGGCCGTGGGCCGGGGCGCGGTGCGGCTCGATGGCGTGCGCTTCGCCTACGAGGCGGAGGGCAGCACGCTGAAGGACCTGGGCATCGACGTGGCGCCGGGCACCACGGTGGCGCTGGTCGGGCGCAGCGGGGCCGGCAAGTCCACGGTGTTCAACCTGATCCCGCGGCTCTACGACGTCACCGGCGGCCGGGTGCTGATCGACGGGCAGGACGTGCGCGACGTGACGCTGGCCAGCCTGCGCCGCGCGGTGGCGCTGGTCAGCCAGGACGCCGTGCTGTTCAACGACACGGTGCGCGCCAACATCGCCTTCGGCCGGCCGGGCGCCCCGCTGGACGACATCGTCGCGGCGGCGAAGGCGGCGGCGGCGCATGCCTTCATCGAGAAGCTGCCGGACGGCTACGACACGGTGATCGGCGATCGCGGCACCAAGCTGTCCGGCGGCGAGCGCCAGCGCGTGGCCCTGGCCCGCGCCTTCCTGAAGGACGCCCCGATCCTGCTGCTCGACGAGGCGACCAGCGCGCTCGATTCCGAATCCGAACGGCTGGTGCAGGAGGCGCTGGAGCGCCTGACCCGGGGCCGCACCACGCTGGTCATCGCCCACCGTCTGGCGACGGTGCGCACCGCGCACCAGATCTGCGTGATGGAGGACGGCCGCGTGGTCGAGCGCGGCACGCACGAGGAGCTTCTGGCCGCCGGCGGCACCTACGCGCGGCTGTGCGCGCTGCAGTTCGGCGAGGACGCGCCGGCGTCGGCGTAGCCGCTGTGTGCCCCCTCCACCGCGAAGCGGGGGAGGGATGGGGAGGGGGCAAATGCGTGGCGCGGTTACTCCCGCGCCAGCAGCTTATCGACCACCGTGTTCGCCCATTCCTTGGTGCGGAAGCTCTCCTTGGCGGCGGCCGGGTCGTACACCCGGTCCACCCATTCCCAGAAGTCGATGGGGTGGCGCTCGTTGTAGGCGCGGTACAGCTCGAAGAAATAGTCGAGGATGCCGGTCTTCGCCTGCTTGAAGTGGCCGTACTTCCAGTGCAGCTGCTTCACCGCCTCGTCCAGCGGCGCCTTCTCGTGCACGAACATGTAGAAGGCGGACATGAAGCCGGCGCGGTCGGCGCCCGACTTGCAGTGCATCAGCGCCGGGTACTCGATGCTCTCGAACATGCGCCGGGCGGCGTGCAGCCGGTCCTTGCGCGGCATGTCGCGGGAGTTGATCGGGAAGTCCACCAGGGCGATGCCGGCCTCGCGGCAGGCCTCGGCCTCCAGGATGTAGGAGGCGCAGTCGCGCGAGCCGCGCAGGTTGACGATGGTCTTCACGCCCTCCGCCGCCCAGCGCCGGATGTGCGAGGGCGAGGGCTGCGCCGCGCGCTGCATGTTGCGCGACATCTGGTAGCGGTTCGCGTAGATCAGGCGGAAGCAGGCGTGGTCGATGAACACGCTCTCGACATGGCCGAGCGTGCGCTGCCACGGAGTCTGCATCGTCGCTCGACTGCGCTTGATCTGGTCGGCCAGACCGGCGGCGTACCGGCGCAACAGCCACTTCTTCGCCAACACACACCTCATACCTGCAAGGCCGCCAACATAGGGGGCCCGCGGCCCGCGTCAAGACTTCCGACGCCGCAGGGCGGTCACGGCTTCGCGACGATGCGGCCCTCGACCTTGGGAGACACCGTCCCCAGGGCGGCGACGTACTCCATGGTGATGGTGGCGATCAGCACGGCGCCGGAGGGGTCGATGACCACCTTCGCCCGGGTGAAGGCCTGATAGCCGTCGCCGCCGCGCAGCAGGTAGTCGTTGGTGGCGACCTTGTACGTCGCCCTGGGATCGAGCGGCCTGCCGCCCACCTGCGCCTCGACGACGCGGGTGCCCGACGGCAGCTTCGGGTCGTAGGTGAAGCGGACGCCGGAGACCTGCGGGAAGCGCCCCGCCTTGTCCTCGACCTTGGAGACGCCGTTCTCCAGCACCGACAGCAGGTCGGCGCCGCTCATCTCCACCAGCACGCCGACGTTGCCGAAGGGGTTCTCGGCGAAGAAGTCGCGGCGGCGCAGGTCCGAGCCGGCGGGATACAGCGCGTCGCCGCGCAGCCCGCCGCCGTTGGTGATCGCCGCGTCGGCCTTCAGCGTCTCGCGGAGCGCGTCGGTGATGAGGTTGCCCATGGTCGCCTCGCGGGTGCGCACGGCCTCCTTGCGGCTGTCGAGGTCGGTCAGCGTCTTGCCGATGATGACGTTGAGGTCGTTGTCGAGGCGGTCGGTGTAGCCCTTCACCCGCGCCGCGACCTCCGCGTCCGGCGCCACGCCCGCGGTGGTGACGAGGCGCCACTCCGTCGGCTCGACGGTGGTGCCCGGGCCCTTGTCGGTGGCCTTGGTGGAGACCTTCAGGTCGATCACGCCCAGGAAATGCGCGTCGTAGCCGGCCTTGAGGATCAGCGTGCTGCCTTCGTAGAAGCTGATCGGGTCGTGGTCGTGGCCGCCGAGGATCAGGTCGATGCCCTTCACGTCGTAGGCCAGTTGCCGGTCTTCGGCGATGTCGAGGTGGGTGAGGGCGACGATGACGTGCGCCCCCTCCGCCTTCAGCTGCTTGATGGCCGCCTCGGCGGCGGGCTTCACGTCGGTGAAGGCGACGCCGTCGCCGGGGCTGGACAGCTTGGCGGTCAGCGGCGTCAGCACGCCGAAGAAGCCCACCTTCAGCTCGCCCGCCTGCTTGGTCCAGGTGGCGATCGAGCCGCCGAACGGCTTCCCGTCCTTCCCCAGCACGTTGGTGCCGAGCCAGACGAAACGGGACTCGCCGATGCGCTCGCGCGCCACGTCGGCGCCGAAGTCGAACTCGTGGTTGCCGAACACCGCCGCGTCGGTGCCGATGGCGTTGAACATGTCCACCATCTGCGCGCCCTTGGTCGTGCCCGACATCAGCGACGGCGACAGGAAATCGCCGCCCAGCGTGGTGATGGCCGCCGGGTTGCGCTCGCGCTCGCGCTTCAGCAGGGTCATCAGCTCGGCCATGCCGCCGCGGCCCTTCACCGGGGCGATCTCGTACACGTCGTTGACGTGCAGGAACGTCAGCGTGCCGCTCTGCGCCCACGCCAGGGCGGGCAACAGAGTGGCGACGACGGCGAGGGCGTGGACGAGGGGGCGGAGCATGCGGGCGGTGTCCTCGGTTGGCGGTCGCGCCGGACGGTGGCCGGCGGGTCATCATGCTCAACCCAGCTCCGCCGCACAACCTTCGGTCAGGCTTCCGCTTTCGGCGCTGGGTTGAGGTTGACTTCGACCAGCACGGTGTCGGTCTCGAACACCGCGCTGTGCCACGCGTCGGGGGCGAAGTGGAGCACCATGCCCGGCCGCAGCTCCACGGTGCCCAGCGCGCAGTCGAGCTTTCCGGTGCCCGACAGCACCTGCAGGAACTGCTCGTGCGTATGGCTGTGGCGGGCGGCGACGGTGCCGGCCGCCACGGTGATCATCTTCAGCGAGGCGCCGGCGCCGGCGATCTCCCGCCGCGCGGCGCCGTTGCCGGACTCGGCGGGGACGGCGTCCCAGGTGTAGACGGTG
Source organism: Azospirillum sp. (assembly GCF_050789165.1). NCBI lineage: Bacteria > Pseudomonadati > Pseudomonadota > Alphaproteobacteria > Rhodospirillales > Azospirillaceae > Azospirillum > Azospirillum sp. Next base: position 133,364 of record NZ_JBOZRT010000050.1, on the reverse strand, counting down.
GCCGTGGTCATCGGGTGCCCTCCATGAGACGCGCCAGCCCGTCCGGCGTGTCGACGTCCTCCAGTACGCCGTTGCCGTCCACCTGGATTTCACAGACCTGATCCGCGTTCTCGCCGATCAGGTGCTTGGCGCCCGTGTCGCCGCTGACGCGGGCCATGTCGGCGAAGAAGCGGCGGTCCCACAGCACCGGGTTGCCGCGCCGGCCGTGCGCGACCGGCACGCAGATCGCGCGCCCCTCGGTCGGGTTGTAGGCGGCGATCAGGCGGTCGAGCACGCCGGGCGCCACCGCCGGCATGTCGCCCAGGCAGACCAGCGCGCCGTCCACGTCGGCGGGCAGCGCCGCCAGCCCGACGCGCAGCGAGGTGCTGAGTCCTTCCGCGAAGTCCGGGTTGTGCGCGACCGTCACCGGCCGATCGCCGAGCGCGGCGCGCACCGCGTCGGCCTGATGCCCGGTGACCACCACCACCGGCCGCGCCGAGGAGGCCAGCACCGCGTCGACCGTGCGGGCCAGCAGCGGCGTGCCGTGCACGTCGGCCAGCAATTTGTTGGGCCCGCCCATGCGGCTGGAGCGCCCGGCCGCCAGCACCAGCGCGGCGATGCGGGGTGCGCGCGGCGCCTCCGGCACGCCGGCGCGGGGCAGGCCGCGGGTGGGGATTTCCGCCAGCAGGCCACCGACACCCATGCGCATCACGTCCTCCCGCGAGACCGGCACGCCGGCCGCCATCCGCTGCAGCACCCAGTCGAAGCCGTTCAGCTTCGGCGACCGCGCGCAGCCCGGCAGGCCGAGCACCGGAGTGCTGTCCAGCGCCGCCAGCAGCAGCAGGTTGCCCGGGTCCACCGGCATGCCGAAGTGCTCCACCACGCCGCCGGCCCGCCCGATGGCGGCGGGCAGCACGTCGCGGCGGTCGGTGATGGCGGAGGCGCCGGCGATCAGCAGCAGGTCGAGGCCGAGCGGGCGCGCCGCCTCGATCAGCGCGGCCAGGGCGGCTTCCTCGTGCCGGCAGCGCGCCTCGTGCACCAGCGCGCCGCCCAGAGCCTCCAGCCGCTCGCGGGTGACCGCCACCGTCTTGTCGAGCATCGGCCCTTTGGTGCCGGCCAGCTCGGTCTGCAGCAGGCCGACGCGCATGGGACGGTAGGGAGCGACGCGCAGCGCGGCGCCACCGTCGGCCAGGGCGGCCTCGACCCGCTCGACCACGGCGCGCGGGGCGGCGAAGGGGATGATCTTGACGGTCGCCACCATCTGGCCCGGGGCCACTTGGGCGAAGGCGGGCAGGGTGGCGATGGTGACGGATTCGTCGGCGAGGTTCACCGCCTCCAGCCGCTCGCGGTCCAGCACCACGAGGCCGGCCGCCCCGGCGAACAGGTTGACGCGGCCGGTGAAGGCGGCGGCGGCGCTCAGGTTCTCGCCGCGCAGCGCGGCGGCGACGCGGGTGGCCGCCTCGTCCTCGCCGACGTCGGAAGGCTCCAGGCGGGCGACGGTGACCGTGGCGAAGCCGGCGGCGTCCAGCGCCACGACGTCCTCGGCGCTCAGCACCCGGCCCTTCTTCAGGATCAGGCAGCTCTTGCGCACCGAGTGCACGAGGATCGTACCGGCCGCCTCGGCGACCGGAACCGGGCCGAAATACATGCGCTCCCTCCCGAAACGGCGCTTCCCCTTTGATCTAGAGCGCGTTGCGGCGGGCCGCCACCACCTGGGCGATGATGGACACCGCGATCTCGGCCGGGGTCTCGGCGCCGATGTCGAGGCCGACCGGGGCGTGGATGCGCTTCAGCTCCGCCTCGGTCACTCCCTGTTCGGACAGGCGGTCGAGGCGCTTGGCGTGGGTGCGGTTGCTGCCCAGCGAGCCGACGTAGAACGCCGGCGAGCGCAGCGCCACCATCAGCGCCGGGTCGTCCAGCTTCGCGTCGTGGGTCAGCGTCACCACCGCGGTGCGCGCGTCGATGGCGAGCGCGGCCAGCGCCTCGTCGGGCCAGGAATGGACCAGCTCCACGCCGGGGAAGCGCGCCTCGGTGGCGAAGGCGGCGCGCGGGTCGACCACCGTCACCGCGTAGCCGGCGAGGGCGGCCATGCGCGTCACCAGCTGCGCGATGTGCACGGCGCCGACGACGATCAGGCGCAGCGGCGGGTTGTGGGCGTGCACGAACAGGCGCGGCCCCTCGCCCTCGTAGCCCTCGACGTCGGGAAACTCGACCAGCCCGCTGTGGTCCTGGCGCAGGCGGGCGCGGATCTCGGCGAGGTGGTGCTCCTCCAGGCCGAAGCCGCCGTGCACCGCGTCGTGGAACACCAGGCTCTGCATGCCGGAGGACAGGTCGGTGACCACCGCCACCGGCACCTTGTCCGCCCGCGCCTTCAGCAGGCGGTCCAGGGTGTCGCGCTTCATTCCCCCGTCTTGGGCCACCGCCTCGACGTAGACCTGCACCTTGCCGCCGCAGGCCAGCCCGACTTCCCACGCCATCTCGTCCGTGACGCCGAAGGAGAGCAGGCGCGGCTCGCCGTCCTCCATGGTCTTCTGCGCCTCGTGGACGACGGCGCCCTCGATGCAGCCGCCGGACACCGAGCCGGCCATGGCGCCCGCCTCGTCCACCGCCATGGTGCTTCCCACCGGCCGTGGCGAGGAGCCCCAGGTGGCCACCACCGTGGCCAGCGCCACCCGGCGCCCCTCGGCGCGCCAGCGCGCCGCCTGTTCGAGGATGTCGTCGCTCATGCCCGTTTCCTCAGCCCATTCTATTCTCAGGCCATTCCCTTCAACCACGCCCGCATGCCCCCGTGCCGGCGCGGGCCGGTGCGCTCCAGCGCCCCGGCGAGGTCCGCCAGACTGTTCAGGTTGTGCACCGGCCGGAAGTCATCGACGTGCGGCAACAGTGCCCGCACGCCGGACGATTTCGGCGCGAAGCCCTCCCAGCGCAGCAGCGGGTTCAGCCAGATCAGGCGGCGGCAGCTCTTGTGCAGCCGCTCCGCCTCCCGGCCGAGACCCTCGCCGGCGTCGCGGTCGAGCCCGTCGGTGATCAGCAGCACCACCGCCCCCTGGCCGAGCACGCGGCGCGCCCAGACGCGGTTGAACTCGTGCAGCGTGGCGCCGATCCGGGTTCCGCCGGACCAATCCTGGACGGCTCCCGCCACGGCGTCCAATGCCACGTCCACATCCCTGTGCCGCAGGTGGCGCGTGACGTGGGTGAGGCGCGTGCCGAAGACGAAGCTGTAGACCCGGTCGCGGTCGTTCGACAGCGCGTGCAGGAAGTGCAGCAGCATGCGTGAATACCGGCTCATGGAGCCCGAGATGTCGCACAGCACCACCAGCGGCGGCGGCCGGGTGCGGCGGCGCGAGCGCACCAGCTCCGCCACGTCGCCACCCTGGCGCAGCATGCGGCGCAGCGTGGCGCGTGGGTCGATGCGCGGGCCGGTGGGGTCGAGGCGGTGCCGGCGGGTGGCGGCCTCGGCGACCGGCAGCGCGATGCGGGCCATCAGGCGCTTGGCCTCCGCCAGCTCGTCGGCCGACATCTTCTCGAAGTCCTTGGCCTGCAACAGCTCCCGGTCGGAGACGGTGAAGGCGGCATCGACCTGGATCTCGGTCTTCTCCTGCTCCTCCCCGGCGGCGCCGGGGCCGCGCAGGGCGTCGGCGACGCGGCGCGACAGCTCCTTCTGGTCGGGGGAGGGCGGGACCCGCATGCCCGGCAGCATCATGCCGATCATGCGTTTCAGCAGGTCCGGGTTGCGCCAGAAGACGTGGAACGCCTGATCGAACACCGGCCGCTGGTCGCGTCGGTTGACGAACACAGAATGCAGCGCCCAGTAGAAGTCCCGCCGGTTGCCGAGGCCCACCGCCTCGACCGCCTCCAAGGCCTGCAACACCTTGCCCGGTCCGACCGGCAGGCCGGCGGCGCGCAGCGCGCGGGCGAAGTGCATGAGGTTGGCGGCGAGCCGCGCCTCGCCGATCGGGGAGGCGGGGGAGGTCATGGTGCGCGGGTGGCGGCCAGCTCGGTCTTGACCTGGGCGAGCAGCCGGGCCGCCTCGCTGCCCTGGATGCGGGCGATGTCGTCCTGGTACTTCAGCAGCGTGCCGAGCGTGTCGTTGATGACCGAGGGCTCCAGCTCCAGCTGGTTCAGCTCCACCAGCGCCTGCGCCCAGTCCAGCGTCTCGGCCACGCCCGGCGCCTTGTAGAGGTCCATGGCGCGCAGCCTCTGCACGAAACCCACGACCTGCGCCGCCAGCCGCGCGTCGGCGTTCGGCGCCTTGACGCGCAGGATCTCGCGCTCGCGCTCGGCCGAGGGGTAGTCGACCCAGTGGTAGAAGCAGCGCCGCTTCAGCGCGTCGTGGATCTCGCGCGTGCGGTTGGAGGTGAGGATAACGATGGGCGGCTCCGGCGCCCTGATGGTGCCGAACTCCGGGATCGTCACCTGGAAGTCGGAGAGCACCTCCAGCAGGTACGCCTCGAACGGCTCGTCGGTGCGGTCCAGCTCGTCGATCAGCAGGACGGGAGGGCCGGCGAGATCGGGCTCCAGCGCCTGGAGCAGCGGGCGCTTGATGAGGAACGCGTCGGAGAACAGGTCGGAGGCAAGCGCGTCGCGGTCCCGGTCGCCGGTGGCCTCGGCCAGCCGGATCTCCATCATCTGGCGGGCGTAGTTCCACTCGTAGACGGCGGACGCCACGTCCAGCCCCTCGTAGCATTGCAGGCGCAGCAGACGGCGGCCGAGCGTGCGGGAGAGCACCTTGGCGATCTCGGTCTTGCCGGTGCCGGCCTCGCCCTCCAGGAACAGCGGGCGCCGGAGCTTGAGCGCGAGGTACAGCGCCGTGGACAGCGCGCGGTCGGCGACGTAGTCGCCCCGGCTCAGCAGGTCGAGGGTGGCGTCGACGGAGGTGGGGAGGGGAATCGACATACGGTGATTATAGTGCGGTTGGCGTAAATGTCCCTCCCCTGCCTCCGGCGGGGGAGGGAGGGGACCCGCGAAGCGGGGAGGGTGGGGGCTACCGTCTTTCCAAGGCGCCGCTGCCCCCTCCTAACCTCCCCCGCCGGAGGCGGGGGAGGGACTGGCTTCCTTTACCCGCACGCCTCCACCGCGCGCTTCGCCATGACGGTGACGAGGTGTGCGCGGTACTCCGGGCTGGCGTGGATGTCGCCGTTGAGGCCGTTGGCGCTCACCGCCACGCCGGACAGCGCGTCGGCGCGGAAGTCCTTGGCCAACGCCGCTTCCATGTCCGTTGCGCGGAAGACGCTCGGCCCGGCGCCGGTCACCGCGACGCGGACCTCGCTCCCGAACCGCGCCACGAAGACGCCGACGATGGCGTAGCGGCTGGCCGGGTTGCGGAACTTGGCGTAGGCCGCCTTGTCCGGCGCCTGGAAGCGTACGCCGGCGATGACCTCGCCGGGGTTCAGCGCGGTCTCGAACATGCCGGTGAAGAAGTCGTCGCCGGCGATCTCGCGCTGGTCGGTCTTCACCGTGCCCTTGAGCGCCACCACGGCCGCGGGGTAGTCGGCCGCCGGGTCGGCGTTGGCGATCGAGCCGCCGAGCGTGCCCAGCGCCCGCACCTGCCGGTCGCCGATGTGCACGGCGAGGTCGGCGAGCGCCGGGATGCGGCGCTTCACCAGATCGCTGGCCGCCACCTCGGCGTGGCGGGCGAAGGCGCCGATGAACAGGGCGCTGCCGTCCTCGCTGATGCCCTTCAGCTCCGGCACCTTGGACAGGTCGATCAGCTCGGTCGGGCGGGCGAGCCGCTGCTTGAGCGTGGGCAGCAGCGTCTGGCCGCCGGCGAGGATCTTGCCCTCCTCGGCCTTGCCCAACAGGGACACCGCTTCCGCCAGCGAGGCCGGGCGGCGGTATTCGAAGGCGTACATGGTCTTTCCTCCTTATTCCGCCGCCATGGCCGGGCGGGACTGGTTGATGGCGCGCCAGACCTTCTCGGGCGTGGCGGGCATGTCCATGTGGGTGACGCCGTGCTCGGCCAGCGCGTCGACGACGGCGTTCATCACCGCCGCCGCGGCGCCGATGGTGCCGGCCTCGCCGCAGCCCTTCACGCCCAGCGGGTTGTGCGTGCAGGGCTGGTCCTCGTGCCAGCTCACCTGGAACGACGGCACGTCGTGGGCGCGCGGCATGCAGTAGTCCATGTAGGAGCCGGTGATCAGCTGTCCGGTGTCCTCGTCGTAGACGCAGTTCTCGAACAAGGCCTGCCCGATGCCCTGGACGATGCCGCCGTGCACCTGCCCCTCGACGATCAGCGGATTGATGACGCGGCCGAAATCGTCCACCGCGCTGAAGCTCTCCACCGACACCACGCCGGTGTCCGGGTCGATCTCCACCTCGCAGACGTGGCAGCCGTTGGGGTAGGTGAAGTTCTTCGGGTCGTAGAACGCCTGCTCGTCCAGCCCCGGCTCCAGCTCGTCGAGCGGGAAGTTGTGCGGGACGTAGGCGGCCAGCGCGATGTCGCCGATGCCGACGCTCTTGTCGGTGCCGGCGACGGTGAAGCGGCCGTCCTTCACCTCGATGTCGGCCTCGGCGGCCTCCATCAGGTGCGCGGCGATCTTGCGGGCCTTGCGCTCGACCTTGTCCATCGCCTTGACCAGCGCCGAGCCGCCGACCGCCAGCGAGCGCGAGCCGTAGGTGCCCATGCCGAACGGCACCTTGGCGGTGTCGCCGTGCACGATCTCGACGTTCTCGATGGGGATGCCGAAGCGCTCGGCGACGATCTGCGCGAAGGTCGTCTCGTGCCCCTGGCCGTGGCTGTGCGAGCCGGTGAACACCGTCACCGAGCCGGTGGGGTGGAAGCGCACCTCCGCGGACTCGTAGAGGCCGGCGCGGGCCCCCAGGGCGCCCGCCACGTTGGACGGGGCGATGCCGCAGGCCTCGATGTAGGTGGCGAAGCCGATGCCGCGCAGCTTGCCGCGCGTGGCGGCCTCGGCCTTGCGCCGGGCGAAGCCGGCGTAGTCCACCGCCGGCAGCGCCATGTCGAGGTTCTTGGCGAAGTCGCCGGTGTCGTACTGCAGCGCCACCGGCGTCTGGTAGGGCATGGCGTCGGCCGGCACGAAGTTGCGGCGGCGGATCTCCGTCTTGTCGATGCCCATCTCGCGCGCCGCGGTCTCGACCAGACGCTCGATCAGGTAGCACGCCTCGGGGCGGCCGGCGCCACGGTAGGCGTCGACCGGCGCGGTGTTGGTGAACAGCGCCTTCACCTCGGCGTAGATCGCCGGCGTCCTGTACTGGCCGGCCAGCAGCGTGGCGTACAGGTAGGTCGGGATCGAGGTCGAGAAGGTGGACAGGTACGCGCCCATGTTCGCCAGGGTCGACACCTTCAGCGCCAGGAAATTGCCGTCCTTGTCCAGCGCCAGCTCGGCGTGGGTGAGGTGGTCGCGGCCGTGCGCGTCGGACAGGAAGCTCTCCGAGCGCTCGGCGGTCCACTTCACCGGGCGGCCGACCTTCTTCGCCGCCCAGGTGACGATGGCCTCCTCGCCGTAGTGGAAGATCTTCGAGCCGAAGCCGCCGCCGACGTCCGGCGCCACCACGCGCAGCTTGTGTTCGGGGATGCCCAGCACGAAGGCGCCCATCAGCAGGCGGATCACGTGCGGGTTCTGCGAGGTGGTGGTCAGCGTGTAATCGCCGTTCGCCGCGTCGTACTCGCCGAGTGCCGCGCGCGGCTCCATGGCGTTGGGGACGAGGCGGTTGTTGACGAGGTCGAGCTTGGTGACGTGCGCGGCCTGCGCGAACGCGGCGTCCACCGCCGCGGCGTCGCCCAGGTGCCAGTCGTAGCACACGTTGTCCGGCACATCGTCGTGCACCGGTGCGGCGCTTCCGCCGGTGGCCTGCCGCAGCGAGACGACCGCCGGCAGGTCCTCGTAATCGACGTCGATCAGCTCGGCCGCGTCCTTGGCCTGCTCGCGGGTTTCGGCGATGACCACCGCGACGATGTCGCCGACGTAGCGCGCCTTGTCGCGGGCGATGGGGAAGTGCGGCGGCTCCTTCATCGGTGAGCCGTCCTTGGAGTGGATCAGCCAGCCGCAGGGCAGGGAGTTCACGTTGTCGGCGGCCATGTCGGCGCCGCTGAACACCGCCACCACGCCCGGCGCCTTCAGCGCTTCCGCCGCGTCGATGCCGCGGATGCGCGCGTGCGCGTAGGGCGAGCGCAGCATGTGGACGTGGGTCTGGTTCGGCCGCTTGATGTCCTCGGTGTAGGTGCCGCGCCCGGTCAGGAAGCGCTGGTCCTCGCGGCGGCGCACGGACGCGCCGATCCCGGTGGGGTTCGCCATCGCACAAGTCCTCCCATGAAGCCGTTTGTCGTTACTCGGCCGCGGCTGCGGCGGGCTCGCCGGAGCGCATCGCCTCCGCTCCCGCCAGCACCGCCTTGACGATGTTGTGGTAGCCGGTGCAGCGGCAGATGTTGCCCTCCAGCCCCTCGCGGACCTCCGACTCGGACGGGCTCGGGTTGTCCTTCACCAGATCCACCGCGCTCATCACCATGCCGGGCGTGCAGAAGCCGCATTGCAGGCCGTGATGCTCGCGGAAGGCCGCCTGCATCGGGTGCAGCGTGCCGTCGGCCGCCGCCAGCCCTTCGATGGTGGTGACGCTGGCGCCCTCGGCCTGGACGGCCAGCATGGTGCAGGACTTGACCGAGCGGCCGTCCACGTGGACGACGCAGGCGCCGCACTGGCTGGTGTCGCAGCCGACGTGCGTGCCGGTGAGGGCGAGGTGTTCGCGCAGGAAGTGGACGAGCAGGGTGCGCTCCTCGACCTCGCGCGTGACCGCCTTGCCGTTGACGGTCATGGTGACGGTGCAGGACATGCGTGGACTCCCTCCCTTGTGCCTTCGGGCCTTTGTGCAAGGATAGGGTGCCGGCCCCGACCAAGGTCAAGCCACCGTACGGAATATACCGTCCCCCCAACTTGTGGTCTTCCACACTGGCGGAGCGCGTCCGGGCGGGGTACATTCGGGTCCGAACAATCCTTATCGCGAAGAACGCGTACAAAAAATACGGAGGGAGGTACCGCGATGAAGCGTTTCGCTGCAGCGCTCGGAGTCTGTCTGGCCGTCGCCGCCCCGGCGCACGCCAATGAGTTCATCACCGTCCTGACCGGGGGCACCAGCGGCGTCTACTACCCGCTGGGCGTGGCGCTGAACGGCATCTACTCCAAGGCGATCTCGAGCGCCAAGATCACCGTGCAGGCGACCAAGGCGTCGGTGGAGAACCTGAACCTGCTGCAGGCCGGCCGCGGCGAGATCGCCTTCACCCTCGGTGATTCGCTGTCCGACGCGTGGAAGGGCCGCGAGGAGGCGGGCTTCAAGGCCAAGCTGGACAAGCTGCGCAGCGTCGCCGGCATCTACCCCAACTACATCCAGATCGTCGCCGCCAAGGATTCCGGCATCAAGACGCTGGCCGACCTGAAGGGCAAGCGCGTGTCGGTCGGCGCCCCGAAGTCGGGCACCGAGCTGAACGCCCGCGCCATCTTCAGCGCCGCCGGCATGAGCTACAACGACTTCGCCAAGACCGAGTACCTGCCCTTCGCCGAATCCGTCGACCTGATGAAGAACCGGCAGCTCGACGCGACGCTGATCTCCGCCGGGCTGGGCGTGGCGGCGGTGCGCGACCTCGCCACATCGCAGGAGATCACCGTGGTCGCGGTGCCGCCCGACGTCATCCAGAAGGTCGGCGACCCCGCCTACATCTCCGAGACCGTGCCGGCCGGCACCTACAACGGCCAGACCGAAGCGGTGCCGACGGCGGCCGTGCGCAACTTCCTGGTCACGCACGCCGGCGTGCCGGAGGCGTCGGTCTACGCCATGACCAAGGCGATGTACGAGAACCTCGACAACCTGACCGCCGCGCACGCCGCGGCCAAGCAGATCAAGCTGGAGGCGGACGCCGCCAAGGCGCCCATCCCGCTGCATCCGGGGGCCGAGAAGTTCTACAAGGAAAAGGGGCTGCTGAAGTAAGCCGCGCCCCGACAGGAACGGCCCCATGACCGCCGCACCCGCTTCGTCCGCGCAGAACGAAGACGTCAAGATCCGTCAGGCCATCGACCGCGAGAACCCCGCCACCGTGGTGGCGTTCGAGGGGGTGGCGGGCAAGGTCGTCTTCATCATCGCCGTGCTGTTTTCCGTGTTCCAGGTGTGGACGGCGGCGTTCAACCCGCTGTCCAGCCTGGTGGTGCGGTCGATCCACGTCGGCTTCCTGCTGCTGATGACCTACACGCTGTTCGGGTTCCGCCAGACCGAACGGCGGACCATTCCCTGGTACGACTGGGCGCTGGGCATCCTCGCCTTCGTGCTCAGCCTGTACCACTGGTGGTTCGAGGCGGACCTCATCCAGCGCTCGGGCGACCCGAGCACCACCGACCTCGTGGTCGGCGTGCTGGTGATCGCCCTGGTGTTCGAGGGGGCGCGGCGCATCATGGGGTGGGTGCTGCCGATCATGTGCGGCGTGTTCATCCCGTACGCGCTGTTCGGCCGCCATCTGCCCTTCGGCCTCGGGCACCGCGGCTACGACATCGACCAGGTGATCGACAACCTGTACCTGTCCACCGAGGGCATCTACGGCACGCCCACCTTCGTGTCGGCGACCTACATCTTCCTGTTCATCCTGTTCGGCGCCTTCCTGGAGCGCGCCGGCATGATCAAGCTGTTCAACGACGTCTCGCTCGGCCTCGTCGGCCACGCCAAGGGCGGGCCGGCCAAGGTGGCCGTGATCTCGTCCGGCCTGATGGGCACCATCAACGGCTCGGGCGTCGCCAACGTGCTGACGACCGGGCAGTTCACCATCCCGCTGATGATGCGCTTCGGATACCGCCCCGCCTTCGCCGGCGCGGTGGAGGCGACGGCCAGCATGGGCGGGCAGCTGATGCCGCCGGTGATGGGCGCCGCCGCCTTCATCATGGCGGAGACCATCGGCGTTCCCTACAGCGAGGTGGCGCTGGCCGCCGCGATCCCGGCGATCCTGTACTTCGGCAGCGCCTTCTGGATGGTCCATCTGGAGGCCGGGCGGCGCAACCTCGTCGGCCTGCCGAGCTCCGAGTGCCCGAGCGCCATGAAGGCGGTGATCGAGGGCTGGTACCTGATGCTGCCGCTGGCGGCACTGGTGTACCTGCTGTTCTCCGGCTTCACGCCGCTGTTCGCCGGCGTGATGGGGCTGGCGGCGACGGCGGCGCTGATCCTCGGGTCGCGTCTGGCCATGCGGTTCGGGACGATGGTGTTGCGGGTGGCGTTCTGGGTGCTGCTCGGCGTCGCCGCCGCGGCCCTGTGGCGGGTGGGCCTGCGCACCGAGCACGTGGCGTTCGCCCTGGTGGCTCTGCTCGCCCTGGTCTGCCTGGCCTTCCGCGACGGGCGGGAGAGCGTCGCCCTGCTCATCCAGAGCCTCGCCGACGGCGCCAAGAACGCGGTGGGCGTCGGCGTCGCCTGCGCGCTGGTCGGCGTGCTGATCGGCATCATGCAGCTGACCGGGCTGTCCTCGGGCTTTGCGGCCATGGTCGTGGATTTCTCCGGTGGAAACCTGCTGCTGGCGCTGCTGCTGACCATGGTGGCCTCCATCGTGCTGGGCACCGGCCTGCCGACCACGGCCAACTACATCGTCATGGCGGCGATCACGGCCCCGGCGCTGAAGCTGATGGGCGTGGATCTGATCGTCTCGCACATGTTCGTCTTCTACTTCGGCATCATGGCCGACCTGACGCCGCCGGTGGCGCTGGCGGCGCTCGCCGCGTCGTCGATCTGCCGGGCCGACCACATGGAGATCGGCTGGATCGCCACCCGCGTCGCCATGGCCGGCTACGTGGTGCCGTTCATGGCGGTGTACGACCCGGCGCTGATGCTGCAGACCGACAACTGGTTCAACGTCGCCTACATGGTCGTCAAGGCGTGCATCGCCATCGCGCTGTGGGGAGCCGCCACCATCGGCTACTTCTGGACGCCGCTGAACTGGGCCGAGCGCATCATCGCCGCCGGCGCCGCGTTCCTCTTCGTCCTGGCGGTGCCGTGGACCGACGAGGCGGGCTTCGCCGCGACCGCGGCCTTCATGGCGTGGCAATGGTGGCGGGAGCGTCAGCTGGTCGTTCCCGCGCGATGAGCAGCCTTTGCTTGGCGCTGGCCGGGGCCGCGACGGTCCTGGCCAGCGTTCCGGCCGACCGCTTCACTCTGTCCTGGACCCATTCGATCGAGCGGACGGAGTGGCGCGAGGAGTGGCGGATCACCGACGGCGGGCTGGTCCTGGAAACGGCGCGCGTGAAAGGGGGAGGGGCCGGGGTCGAGCCGCCGCCGGACGCACGCGTCGAGGACGGCTGGATCGTCTGGCATCCGACGGTGCCGCCGCAGCCGCGGGTGGTGCTCGCGGCGTCCGCGCACACCGCCGACCACCAGCTGTGCGCCGCCGGGCAGTGCCGAGCCCTGCACGACTGGACCGGCGTCAGCGGCAGTCCGATCGAAATGCGGCCGTGCCCGTAGTTTCCGGCTTGGCTCACGCTGCCGCGGACTCCATACTTCCAACCCAACGGATTACCCCGATTTCCCGATGACCGACGCCATCCGACGCCGCGCTGTTCGCCCCCGCCTGCTGCCGGGGCTCGCCTTCCTCGCAACGCTCGCCCTACCGGCGCTGGCGATGGCTGCCGAAGTCCCGCACCTCGACGGCCGCGAACTGGGGCCGCTCTGGGTGGTGCCGTTCGTCGGCGTGCTGCTGTCCATTGCCGTCCTGCCGCTGGCGGCGCCGATGATCTGGCACCACCATTTCGGCAAGATCACCGCCGGCTGGACTCTCGCCTTCCTGATCCCGTTCGCGATGCGCTACGGCCTCGACCTGACGGCGACCGAGGTGCTGCACACGGTGCTGCTGGAGTACATCCCGTTCATCGTTCTGCTGACGGCGCTGTTCACCGTGGCCGGCGGCGTGCGGCTGAAAGGCGCGCTGGTCGGCACGCCGCTCGCCAACACGGTGGGGCTGGCGCTGGGCACGGCGCTGGCGAGCCTCATGGGCACCACCGGCGCGTCCATGCTGCTGATCCGGCCGCTGCTGCGCGCCAACGACCAGCGGCGCTACAAGGTGCACACCGTCGTCTTCTTCATCTTCCTGGTCGCCAACATCGGCGGCTCGCTGACTCCGCTCGGCGACCCACCGCTGTTCCTGGGGTTCCTGAAGGGCGTCAGCTTCTTCTGGCCGACCACGCACCTGATCGCACCGGCGGCCTTCGCCGCGGCGATTCTGCTGGTGGTGTACTTCATCACCGACTGGGTCCTCTACGCCCGCGAGGGCGGCACGGAGCCGCTGACCGAGGAGTTCAAGGAACCGCTGGCCATCGAGGGCAAGGTGAACTTCCTGCTGCTCGGCGCCATCGTCGGCGCGGTGCTGCTGAGCGGCGTCTGGCACCCCGGTGGCGGGCTCGACGTGATGGGCGTCGTGCTGCCGTGGGAGAGCATCGCCAGCCAGGCGCTGCTGCTGCTCATCACCGGCCTGTCGCTGCACCTCACCGAGTCCGAGAGCCGGCGGATGAACGCCTTCTCCTGGGGGCCGATGGTGGAGGTGGCGAAGCTGTTCGCCGGCATCTTCCTGACCATGATCCCGGCGCTGGCCATCCTGCGCGCCGGCACCGAGGGCTCGCTGGGCGCCATCATCGCCGCGGTCAACCACGACGGCCAGCCCGTGCCGGCGGCGTACTTCTGGGCGTCGGGCATCCTGTCGAGCTTCCTCGACAACGCGCCGACGTATCTCGTGTTCTTCAACACCGCGGGCGGCGACGCCGTGCACCTGATGGGCGAATGGGCGCCGACGCTGACCGCCATCTCGGCCGGGTCGGTGTTCATGGGCGCCAACAGCTACATCGGCAACGCGCCCAACTTCATGGTCAAGGCCATTGCCGAGGAGCGCGGCGTGAAGATGCCCAGCTTCTTCGGCTACATGGCGTGGTCGTGCGGCATCCTGGTGCCGCTGTTCGGGCTGATCACCCTGGTGTTCTTCCGGTAGTGCCCGCGGTGGATTCGGCGCGCCCGCAAGGGGGGCTGCAAGCCCCCTTTACAGGCACGCCCGAACGGGCTAGGATTTAGATCCGCTATCTGGGATCTATGTCCGTGTCGCTAAGGAACGAACTGAACAGCCCCTGCACACTGTTCCACGGTGTTCCAAAACGTTCCACTCGCCCGGCGGCGCGATCAGTGGGCCATCAGCGCCGGCACGTGCATGTGCTGGAGCACGGTGCGCGTGGCGCCGCCCAGCACCATCTCGCGGAAGCGGGAGTGCCCATAGGCGCCCATCACCAGCAGGTCGGCTCCGACGTCCTGCACGCAGGTCAGGATCACCTCGCCGACGTCCCCGCTGGCGATGTTGGACTGGTGCCACGTGCGCACGCCGTGCCGCTCCAGATAGACCATCACGTCGCGCGCGGTGTCGGTGGTGTGGTGCGGCGGGTCGACGGTCAGCACCGTCACCTTCTCCGCGGCCTGCAGGAACGGCATGGCTTCGCGCACGGCGCGCACCGCCTCGCGGGTGTTCTTCCAGGCCAGCATGACGTGGCGGCCGAAGGTCTCCGGCATGCCGTCGTAGGGCAGCACCAGGGTGGGGCAGGCGGCCTCCAGCGGCAGGCGGTCGGGGACGTGCAGCAGCACGCGGTCCTCGATGTGCGCCGGGTGCGACTGGGTGACGATGGCGAGGTCGGCGTAGGCGGCGCGCCTGGCCAGCAGCTCGACGTGGTCGCCCTCGTCCACCGTCCAGGAATAGGAGCAGTCCTTGAGCGCCTGCCGCACCTCGTGCTCGACCTCGCCGGCCTTCTCGCGGGCGATCACCGTCGATTCGGCGATGTAGCCGTAGGAGGCGGCGCGCCCGGTGGCCGCCGCGGGCATCGCCACCGGGGTGGCGATGTACAGCACCTCCACGAAGGCGTCGAAGCGCTTGGTCAGCGAGACGGCCACCTCCAGGCGGGTGGTGTGGCGGTCGTCGTTCGCCATGTGCAGCAGGATGGTCTTGATCGGCATGGTCTCGCTCGCGTTTGCCGGCCCCGGCGGGCCCACCACACGGTAACGCCCGCCGGAGCACATTGGCAACCGGCCCCTACTTCAGCGTGACGGCGTAGGCGTCCACCGGCAGCGCCTCCTTGATCAGGCCGCGGGCCTTCAGGAAGGTCGCGAAGCGCGCGTAGCGGCCGGCGTCCAGCGCCGCCGGGCTGTGCGAGAAGCGCGGCAGCGTGTCGGCCCAGGCGCGGCGGTTCAGCTCGTCGTTCAGCTCCGGCCGGCCCTTGGTGAAGGCGGCGTGCGCCTCCTCGGGGTGGTTGAGGATGTAGAGGACGGCGCGCTCGACCGCCGCCAGGAACTTCGGCAGACGCGGGTCGCCGGCCTGCGCCTTGTTGGCGACCAGGATCAGCTCGTCGTAGGCCGGGACGCCCTCCTCCTCGGGGTAGAAGGCGCGGCCCGGGTGCTTCTCGATGGCCATCTGGTTGAGCTCGAAGTTGCGGAAGGCGCCGATCACCGCGTCCACCTGCCCCGAGAGGATCGACGGCGACAGCGAGAAGTTCACGTTCACCAGCGTCACGTCCTTCAGGCTCAGGCCCGCCTTCTCCAGCATGGCGCCGAGCAGCGCGTCCTCGAACCCGCCGACCGAGAAGCCGACCTTGCGGCCCTTCAGGTCCTTCACCGACTTCACCGGCCCGTCGGCCAGCACCACCAGCGAGTTGAGCGGCGTCGACACCAGCGTGCCGACGCGCACCAGCGGCAGCCCCTCGCCGACCTGCACCTGGAGCTGCGGCTGGTAGGACACCGCCAGCTCCGCCTTTCCGGCGGCGACCAGCTTCGGCGGGTCGTTGGGATCGGCGGGGGCGACCAGCTCGACGTCCAGGCCGGCGTCCTTGAAGAAGCCCAGCTCCTTCGCCACCACCAGCGGGGCGTGGTCGGGGTTGACGAACCAGTCGAGCAGCACGGTCATCTTGTCCTGCGCCAGCGCGGGCAGGGCGGTCAGCAGCCCGGCGGCGAACGCCGCGGCGGCGAACGGGAACTTCATCGGTCAGTCCTTCTCATCGAACGCATGGGAATCGGGAAGCCACGGCAGCGCGCGCCGCAGCAGCGCGTCCGTGACGGCGTAGAGCGCCACCGCGAACGCGCCGAGCACGAACAGGGCGGCGAAGAGCAGGTCCACCTGCATGCGCGCGTTGGCGTGCAGCATCAGGTAGCCGAGGCCGGAGGAGGAGCCCACCCACTCGCCGATCACCGCGCCGATCGGCGCCACCGCGGCGGCGACGCGGATGCCGGAGGCCAGGGCGGGCAGGGCGGCGGGCAGGCGAATGTGCCACAGCGTGGAGACGCCGGACGCCCCCATGGTGCGGGCGAGGTCGAGCCAGCCCGGCTCGGTGCGGCGCAGGCCGTCGAACAGCGCGGTGGTGACCGGGAAGTAGATGACCAGCGTCGCCATGGCGATCTTCGACACCATGCCGTAGCCAAGCCACAGCACCAGCAACGGCGCCAGCGCGAACACCGGAATCGCCTGGCTGACCACCAGCAGCGGCATCAGCCAGCGCCGCGCGCCGCGGACGCTGGCGAGGACGACGGCGCTCGCCGTGCCGAGCACGACACCAAGGACGAGGCCGATCAGGATCTCGGCCAGCGTGGTGGCGGCGTGCTGTGCCAGCAGGCCGGCGTTGCGCTGCAAAGCGTCGGCGACCGCCAGCGGGCCGGGCAGGATGAAGCGGGGCAGGCCGGTGGCCCAGACCAGCGCCTGCCAGGCGGCGAGGAGGACGGCGAGGGTGACGAGGGCGCGGATCACGCGCATGGCGTTTCCCCCACCCTAACCCTCCCCCGCTCTCGGCGGATCGGAGATCCGCCTGCCGCGTCAGCGCAAACCATAGGTTTGCGCGAGAGCTTCGCAGGGGAGGGAACTCCGCCATCAGCCCTGAAAGCCCTCCCCTGCGAAGCGGGGGAGGGTTGGGTGGGGGCAAGTGTTGCAAGGCTGAAGCTCATCCCGCCAGCCTCCGCAGCAACTCGCCCTGCATCGCCAACACCGCCGCGTCGTCCGGCGCGCGCGGCGGCGTCCCCGGCGGCTCCAGCGCCGGCCCGACGGTCGCCGGCATGCCGCTCATCACGTGCACGAAGTGGCCGATCCGCAGCGCCTCCAGGGGATCGTGGGTGACCAGAAGCACCGTCCGCCCGGCCAGCAGCTCCGCCGCCAGCTCCTGCAGGCGCAGGCGGGTGATCGCGTCGAGCGCCGAGAACGGCTCGTCCATCAGCACCACCGGCCGCCGCTCCATCAGCGTGCGGGCGAGCGCGACGCGCTGGCGCTGCCCGCCGGACAGCGCCGCCGGACGGTCGCCGGCGCGGCCGGGCAGCCCGACGCGCTCCAGCAGGCCGTGCGCCTCATCGACCAGCGGCGGCGAGCGCCGTTCGCCGCGCAGCTTGGCGCCGAGCAGCACGTTGTCCAGCACGCTCAGCCAGGGCAGCAGCAGATCCTGCTGCGCCATGTAGGCAACGCGTCCGGCCAGCGGCAGCCCGTCGCCCGCGGTCACCGTGGTCGGCGGTTCCGGCTCGGCGAGCCCGGCGATCAGGCGCAGCAGGGTGGTCTTGCCCACGCCGCTCGGACCGAGCAGGCAGGTGACCGCCGCCGGCTCCAGGCGCAGGTTGAGATCCTCGAACAGCGGCGCGCCGCCGTAGGTCAGGCGGGCGGAGGCGATGGTGACGGAAACCGGAGCCGGCACCCCGGCCGGTGGAACGCGCGCGTGCATGGCTCACTGGTCCCTACGCCGGTACGAACCGGATCAGGTTCCAGGGGTCGTCCCGCTCATGGGACCTCTCAGCCGACCGCCGGCTCCCCCCAGTGACAGGGGAGGGACTATGGCAACTCGGAACAGCGCGGGCAAGCGGCGTGGTCGCTGGACGGCGGCAGTCCGGAGATTTCCAGCAGCAGCTTGGTCAGGATCGCCTGCGCGAAGGCGTCGAAGCCGTCGGCCACCACCAGGAACGCGCCGGGCCCGCCGATCACGTTGGTGCGGTAATAGCCGTCGAGGTCGCGCGGCGGCTCGCCGCCCCAGGGGTTGGGGCGGTCGTTGACGATGGGCAGGCCGTTGATGGTGATGCCCTTCTCCACCACCGCGTCGCGGATGAAGGTCACCGGCGGGCCGCTGTTGTTGGGGCCGTCGCCGGACACGTCGATGACCTTCCGCGTGCCCTCGAAGCCGTTGTTCTCGAACAGCGCGGAGGCGTAGGCGAGGGCGGCGCTGATAGAGGTCCAGCGCTCGCGCCCGATGCCGCTCTCCCCCAGCCGGTCGGCGAAGGCGGTGATGGCCTCGCGGCGGTCGAGCAGGGTCCAGCCGATAACCGTCTGCTGGTAGTGGTCGCCCGCCCATTCCACGTAGGTCACCGCGATGCGTCCGTAGGGGCCGGAGCTGATGGCGTTGATGACCTTGGGGTTGAGGAAGGCCTGGATGTAGCCGCGGCGCTGCAGTTCCGCCTCGTCCGGGTCGATGCTGCCGGACACGTCGATGGCCAGCACCAGTTCGAGGTCCACCGGCACCCGGCCGCCGGCTGCGCGGCCCGGTCCGGTCAGGACCAGCAGGATCGTCAGCGCGGCGATGAGGCGAAGCGGCGTCGGCATCCCTCATCAAGAAAGGGCGCGGTGGCGTCACGGCAAGGCCCCCGGTGCGTCGTTGACGGAACCCCGGCGCCAGCCCACCTTGTCGGGGCCATGGCACGCCGTCCGCTCTTCCTGGGCAGCGAAGTGTACCGCGGGTCGAGTTACGGCCCGAAGCACCCGCTCGCCATCCCCCGCGTCTCCACCACCATCGACCTCTGCCGGGCGATGGGTTGGCTGGACGATGGCGTCTACATCGACACCCCGGTGGCGACGGTGGACGAGATCGCGCGCTTCCACCACCGCGACTACATCCTGGCGCTCGCCCGCGCCGAGGCCGAGCAGCGCGTCGATGCGGAGACGGCGGCGCGCTACAACCTCGGCAAGCTGGAGAACCCGGTGTTTCCGGAGATGTACCGGCGCCCGGCGATCAGCACCGGGGCGGGCATCCAGGCGGCGCGCCTGCTGCTGGAGGAGCCCGGCATCGTCTACAGCCCGGCCAGCGGCACCCACCACGCCCGCCCCGGCCGGGCCAGCGGCTTCTGCTATCTCAACGCGCCGGTGCTGGCGATCCTGGAGCTGCTCGACGCCGGGGTGGAGCGCGTCTACTACGTCGACCTTGACGCCCACCACGGCGACGGCGTGGAGGAGGCGTTCGCCGACGACGACCGGGTGCTGACGCTGTCGGTGCACGAGGACGGCCGCTGGCCCTTCACCGGCATGGCGGAAGAGCGCGCCGGCCGCATGGTGCGCAACCTGCCGGTCCCGCCGGGCTTCAACGACAGCGAGATGGATCACCTCGTGGAGGTGGCGATCCGGCCGCTCGGCCGCTGGTTCGCGCCGGAGGTCGTGGTGGTGCAGACCGGCGCCGACGCGCTGGCCGAGGACCCCCTGAGCAAGCTGGAGCTGTCCAACGGCGCGCTGTGGCGGGCGGTGGCGGCGCTGATGGATTTGGCACCGCGGATGCTGGTGGTCGGCGGCGGCGGCTACAACCCGTGGTCCGTCGGGCGCTGCTGGGCCGGCATCTGGGCGACGCTGAACGGGTTTGACCCCGCCGAAGGGCCGACACACGCCGCAGAGTCGGTGCTGCGCAGTCTGACCTGGAACCGCGGCGCCGGGCGCAACCCGCCGGAACACTGGTTCGCCACGCTGGCCGACGCGCCACGCCCAGGGCCCGTGCGCGACCCGGTGCGGCGGGTGACGGCGCTGGCCCTGGAGGGCACGTAGACGGATATTGCTGTATCCGATCCGCAACAGCCGCTGATGTCACGGCGCAACGCGTTGACGCGCAATAAAAAATCGGCGACTGTCCACGGGGTGCGCGTGCGCGCGGAAGGAACGCGAAGTCCGGGACATGTCGAACACGACCCTGCTTCTGATCGCCATCGGCGCGATCATGCTGGCGGCGCTCCCGGTGGCCGCGCTGATGAAGGATTTTCTGCCCGGGTTCCTGGAGCGGTCGGCCGGCCTGGACCAGCTCGAGAACCGCATCTACGTGCTGCACTCGGAAGCGCAGGACCTGCAGGACCGCGTTAGCGGAGCGGTGTCGCGCCGCAACCAGCAGAGCTCCGAAAAGCATCGGCTGGAAGGCGACATCCGTCGGATGGAAAAGGCCATCGCCGATCTTGCCGAACAGCCGCCGCTGTTCGTGCACGAGGTCGGCGAACCCTCGGCGAGCACCAGCAAGTACACGGTGAACGTCAGCCGCGAGGCGGCCGCCGCGGCGGCGCGCGCCAACGGCGAGCGCGCGCAGGCCAACCCGATCTGGCGCTACACCAACATCGCCGAGGTGTGGGCGGGCAGTTTCGAGGAGGCCAAGCAGCAGGTCGAAACGGCGTTCCCGTTCAAGCTGGGCTACCAGAAGAGCTTCCAGAAGGCCGGCGGCACGGCGGCCGAGAAGATGGTCGCCGAGGCGCAGGCGCGCGCGCTGGCGGAAGCCAAGGCGGCCATGCAATGACGCTCAACTTCCTCATCATCCTGGTGATCATCGCGCTGGCGGCGTGGCTCGGCAACGTGCTGCTGTCGCTGGAGGCGATCGTCGGCCAGTCGCGCACCCGGGTGAAGGCGGCGCGGGAGTCCATCGCGAAGCTGGAGGCGAGCATGAAGCGCTTCCAGCGCGACGAGGAGAGCGCCAACAAGGAAACCGACGACCTGCTGAACGAGATGATCGCGCTGCGCAAGAAGCAGGCCGAGGTGCAGCAGAAGCTGGCCGAGGAGCAGGCGAAGCGCAAGCCGCGCCTGCTGATCCTCAGCGACCGCCGCAACCCGTCCGACAAGGAGTGGCTGGTCGTCGTCGCCAACACGCAGATCGGCGAGGTGGACGCCAGCCACCCGTTGGCCCAGGAATGGGCGCGCGGGCGCGAATACCTGGTGTGGGCGGAGACCGACCGCGACGCGGCGGAACGCGCGGTGCGGCGCTTCAGCGCCCGGCCGGGCTACGCGGTGCGCAGCGTCCAGCCGGTGAAGGAGGATCTGTATCCGAGCGGCCGGCCCGCGGCGGCCCTCAAGACGTCCTGAGGCTGGACAGCGGGGCGGCGCGCGGGCAAGGTCCGCGGACGACCACTTCCCGCGGATGGTTTTCAACGATGATCGGACGCATTTTGAGCCGCTTCGTCCTGTGCTTCTCGGTGTTCCTGGCCGCCGCCCCGGGCGCGGCGTCGGCGCTGGAGCAGTTCCAGCGCTCGACGGTGACGGTCGAGACGGCGGCCGGCCAGCGCTTCCGCTTCAACATCGAGGTGGCGCTGTCCCCGGCGCAGCAGGCGCAGGGCCTGATGTTTCGCGAAAAGATGGAAGCCGACGCCGGCATGCTGTTCGTCTACGACCAGGTGCAGCCGGCGGCGTTCTGGATGAAGAACACGCTGATCCCCCTGGACATGCTGTTCATCGCCGCGGATGGCCGCATCGTCAACATCCACGAACGCGCGGTGCCGCACTCCACCGATGCCATTCGTTCGGCGGCTCCGGTGAAGGCGATCCTGGAGATCAACGGCGGCATGAGCGCGCGCTTGGGCATCCGCGCCGGCGACCGGGTGGTGCACCCGCTGATCGCCGGGGCGAAGTAGCAGCGGGTTGCCGCCGCCGGTTTGCCGCAATGTCGGACTAAACCGTTGCGGTGGCTGGATATGTGTGGGTGCTGATGAGACGGCGGTTCGTCACGGTTCTGGCGCTTCTCGTTCTGGTGCCGGCGGGAACGGCGGCCTACGCATGGTTCGGCGCGACCGAACCGCCGCCGGCCTACCGCTTCGCCAAGGTGGAGCGCGGGCCGCTGGTCAGCGCCATCACAGCCACCGGCAAGATGACCGCGGTGGTGACCGTGGAGGTCAGCTCGCAGCTGTCCGGCCAGATCGCCGAACTGAACGCCGACTTCAACAGCAAGGTGGTCACCGGCCAGCTCCTCGCCCAACTGAACACCGCGCAGCTGGTGGCGCGCCTGAAATCGGCGCAAGCCGACCTGGACGCCGCGGCGGCGGCGCTGAGCGTCAGCCGCGCCCAGCGCGACAAGGCGCAGGCCGACACCGCCAACGCCCGCGCCGCTCTTGCCAGCGCGGTGGCGCAGATCGCGCGCGCCGAGCTGGCGGTGCTGGACGCCGACCGCGACCTCGTCCGCCGGGAGGAGCTGCGCAGCCGCGGCGTCGCCACCACCGCCGATTTCGAGAAGGCGCAGACCGCCGCCCGCTCCGCCCGCGCCGCGCTGACGTCCGCGGTGGCGCAGCGCCAGCAGGCCGAGGCCGGCGTGCAGTCGGCCGAGGCGTCGCACGCCGTCGCCGTCGCCCAGGTGCAGGTGGCCGAGGCCAACGTGGCGCAGCGGCAGGCGGCCCTGCAGCTGGTGCAGGTGGACATCGACCGCTCGGAGATCCGCTCGCCCATCGACGGCGTGGTGGTCGATCGCAAGGTGAACGTCGGGCAGACCGTGGCGGCCAGCCTCTCCGCGCCGACGCTGTTCACCATCGCCCAGGACCTACGGCACATGCAGGTGCTCGCCAACATCGACGAGGCCGACATCGGGCGGGTGCGCGAGGGGCTGCCGGTCACCTTCACGCTGAACACGTTCCCGGGCGAGAGCTTCCACGGCACGGTCAGCCAGGTGCGTCTGGCGCCGGCCGAGGAGCAGAACGTCGTCAGCTACATCGTCGCCATCACCGTGCAGAACCAGGACATGCGGCTGCTGCCCGGCCTGACCGCCAACCTGCGCATCGTCGTGGAGGAGCGCCGCAACACGGTGAAGGTGCCCAACGCCGCGCTGCGCTTCCGCCCGGCCGACGCCGCCCGCGGCGACGCGGCGCCGACTCCGACGACCGGCGGCCCCTCCGGCGGACGGGGCGCGGCGGCGCTGGAGGATCTTGCGCGCCGGCTGGCCGCCGACCTCGGCCTCGACGCCAAGCAGCGCGCCGCGCTCGACGCGGTGGTCGTGGAGGCGCGCGACCGCTTCGCCGCCCTCGGCGGACCGGGCGATCCCGAACGGCAGCGCGCCGAGGCGCGCGCCATCCGCCAGCGCGCCAACGAGCAGATCGTCGCCCTGCTGGCGCCGGAGCAGCGCGAGGCGTTCGAGGAGCTGCGCGCCGGCCAGGGGCGCCAGGGAGCGGCGCGCAACGTGTGGGTGGCGGGCGCAACGGGCGCGCCGGTGGCGGTGGCGGTGCGCGTCGGCATCACCGACGGCAGCTTCACCGAAGTGACCGGTGGCCTGGAGGCCGGGCAGGAGGTCATCACCGGCGTCCTGCCGCCGGAGCAGAACGCCAAGAGAGGTCTCCGACTTGCCTTCTGACGCTGGGCCTCCCGACCCGCCGCTCATCGAAGTGCGCGACCTGCGGCGGACCTACGTCATGGGGGCCGAGCGGGTGGCGGCGCTGGCCGGCGTCAGCGTGTCGGTGTTGCGGGGCGAGTTCGTCGCGGTGATGGGGCCGTCCGGCTCCGGCAAGTCCACCTTCATGAACGTGCTGGGCTGCCTGGACCTGCCCGATTCCGGCAGCTACCGCCTGGAGGGGGAGGAGGTCAGCCGGCTCGGCTCGGACGAACTGGCGGCGATCCGCAACCGGCGCATCGGCTTCGTCTTCCAGTCCTTCAACCTGCTGCCGCGCCTTGACGCCGCGGCCAACGTGGCGTTGCCCATGGTCTACGCCGGCGTCGACCGCGCCACGCGCCTGAGTCGCGCCGCCGAGGCGCTGGCGCAGGTCGGGCTGGCCGGGCGGACGCACCATCGCCCGTCGCAGCTGTCGGGCGGCCAGCAGCAGCGCGTCGCCATCGCCCGCGCGCTGGTCAACCGGCCGTCGCTGCTGCTCGCCGACGAGCCGACCGGCGCGCTCGACAGTCGCACGACCGCCGAGATCATGGGGCTGTTCCAGCAGCTCAACCGCCAGGGCATCACCGTGGTGCTGGTGACGCACGAGCCGGACGTCGCCGCCTACGCCGGGCGGGTGCTGACCTTCCGCGACGGGCACCTGACCGACGACCGCCGGCAACAGCCGCTGGAGGCGGTGGCGTGAACGCCTTCGACGCCATCCGCTCGGCGCTGGAGACGCTGCGCGCCAACCCGTTGCGCAGCGCGCTGACCATGCTGGGCATCGTCATCGGCGTGGCGGCGGTGATCGCCATGGTGGCGGTGGGCTCCGGCGCCCGTGACCAGGTGCTGCGGCAGATCGCCAGCCTGGGCACCAACCTGGTGCTGGTCGGGCAGGGCAGCATCCAGCGCGGCGGCGTGCGCCTCGGCGCCGGCACCGCCGCGTCGATGACCGAGGACGACGCTGTGGCCATCGTCCGCGAGATCGAGGGCGCGCGCATCGCCGCGCCGTCGGTCCGCTGGGGCCTCCAGGTGGTGGCCGGGAACCAGAACTGGCAGACGACGCTGTTCGGCGTCACGCCCGACTATCTGGAGGCGCGCGACTGGGTCGTCCCCGGCGGGCGGGCGCTGTCGGACGAGGACGTGGCGCAAGCCAACAAGGTGATCCTGCTCGGCCAGACGGTGGTGAACAGCCTGTTCGGCGGCGGCGATGCGCTGGGCGAGACGGTGCGCATCGGCAGCACGCCCTTCACCGTCATCGGCGTGCTGGGCGCCAAGGGGCAGAACACATACGGGCAGGACCAGGATGACGTGGTCTTCGTGCCGTTGAGCACGGCCAAGCGCAACATCCCGAAGATGGCGAAGTCCAACCCGCGCTTCGTGCACTCCATCACCATCAAGATGGCGGACGGCGCCGACATGGACGCGGCGCAGGCCCAGCTGAAGGAACTGCTGCGTCAGCGCCACCGGCTGGCCGACGGGCAGGAGGACGATTTCTGGATGCGCAACCTGTCGGAGGTGGCGGCGACCCGCGACGCCTCGGCCCGCGCGCTGTCCTTCCTGCTGGCGGCGGTGGCGGCGGTGTCGCTGCTGGTGGGCGGCATCGGCATCATGAACATCATGCTGGTCTCGGTGACCGAGCGGACTCGGGAGATCGGCCTGCGGCTGGCGGTGGGGGCGCGGCGGCGCGACATCCTGATGCAATTCCTCATCGAGTCCACGACGCTGTCGGTGATCGGCGCGGCGGTCGGGGTGCTGGTCGGCGTGGCGGCGGCGATCCTGGTGGCGCGGCTGGCCGGCTGGCCGACGCTGATCGAGCCGGATTCCATCGTTCTGGCGGTGGGCGTGAGCGGGGTGGTGGGGGTGTTCTTCGGGTTGTACCCGGCGCGGCGCGCCTCCACCCTCAACCCCATCGAGGCGTTGCGGCACGAGTGATGCCGAAGCCTGTCCGGCGTCCTTGCCGTGGGCGTCGCGTTCGTGTATTCCACACGGCGGCGAACGGGGCGTAGCGCAGTCTGGTAGCGCGCCAGTTTTGGGTACTGGAGGCCCCCGGTTCGAATCCGGGCGCCCCGACCACCGCCGTCCGCCGTGTGGAACACACGAAGCAAGAAGAAGGAGCGTCGTCCATGAAGGTCCGGATTTCCCAGCCGAGCAAGGCGGCCACGCAGTCCGGGCGGGCGAAGACGCATTTCTGGCTGCTGGAGTACGAGATCGAGACGCCCCGCCGGCCGGAGCCGCTGATGGGCTGGATCAGCTCGGGCGACACGCTGAACCAGGTGAAGCTGCGCTTCGAGACCAAGGAAGACGCCATCGCCTTCGCGGAGCGCAAGGGCTGGGAGTACACCGTGCAGGACGCCGCCGTGCGCCGCGTGCGCCCGCGCAACTACGCCGACAACTTCCGCATGGACCGCCCGCGCTTCTGACGCCGCGGGTCCCGCCGTTCCGGACAACGGCCCCATAGCTCAGCTGGATAGAGCAGCCGCCTTCTAAGCGGCAGGTCGCAGGTTCGAGCCCTGCTGGGGTCGCCATCCCTTTGGGGGTTGGCGCTCTTTCGTCGTGTGCGAAAGGAAGTTATCCCCCGCCTGGATGGGTAGGTCGTGTGTTGCGGGTGTGTGACAAAACCTGACACCGTGCCTGAAGATGCGCGCGGACCCCTTATTAAAAAAGGAATTTCGCGCCTGCCTATCTTTTAGGCAACCGCCCGTGGGCACTGCGGCCACGGGTTCCCCTCATCCTCCTCCACAGAGTTATCCACCGATTCTGGGGATAAGGGGGTAGGGAGCGCCTCCTCCGGGCATGCATCTTCGATCATCGTCTGAACGAAGGCGTGCAAGCGCCTGATAGATCGCGGGTCAGTCGGCTTCGGCGCGCGGAGCATGCCTGGGCGCGGCGCGCCGGCCATGCAGCGCGCCGGCCACGTCGTTCCAGATGGCGTGCGCGTCACCGTCGCCGTCACGTTCCGCTTGGCGAGCGTAGGCCTCAGCCTGGGCCGGCGCGGCATGCCCGTAGCGGCCGACCAGCAGGCCAGCGACCGCCCAGAGATGATGGCGCTTCCTCATGCCGGCCCCCTGGTTGCTGCTTCTTCGCGTCGACCGAGGGCGTTGTGCAACGGAACCGTGCCCGTGGCCGCGGCGTTTACCGCGGACGGACGGCGTCGTCCCCCGGCGACGCAAGGGAGGTGGACCGTTGGGCTGGATCGTCAAGATCATCGTGCTGTGTTTCGTCGTCGGCTTCGCCCTGTCGGTCTTCGACATCGACCCGGCCGCTATCCTTACCAACACCTGGGCGACAATCCGCGACGTCTTCGATCTGGCGGTGGGAGTGGCGCGGTGGGCCGTGCCCTACATCCTGGTCGGGGCCGTGGTCGTGCTGCCGATCGCCGCCGTCAGCATCCTTCTGCGCTGGACGCGCGCCCGCCGCGGCCCGTGACGCCCGTCCGGAAATCCAGAGCAAAAAAGAAGGCTCCGACTCTCGCCGGGGCCTCCGAGGAGCAAATACAGGGAGGGTTAGAGACCTTTCCGTTCTATGCGCCGCAGACCACCGGCTCATTGATTCACATCAAGATCGGACGGCAAAACGAACGAAAAAAACCGGAGCGTCACGAGGATGCTCCGGTCGAAGTCGATATAGGGAGGGTTAGAGACGAACGTTATATAGCCGTTCGGCCTAAGCTCTTCCATTGATCTGGATCAAATTTTTTCAAAGAGATGAATTTTGCGGCAGAACCCACACCGCGCGCGCAAAAAATGGCCGGAGGTTCCGTTGGGAACCCCCGGCAAAGGCGATTACAGGGAGGGTTAGAGACAACCAAGGTTCTAGCCCTTTGGTCGATTCGGCTCGTTGACATAGATCAATTTGCCCGTGCAGTGCAGCAAAGGCGTGCTAATCCGACGTTTTGTTGCCGCCGTACAACACGGACGGATCGGTTTCGACATCCATCACGGTGACCAGCGCTCCGTCGCGCAGCGCGCGGAAAAAGCAGGCACGCCTGCCCGTATGGCAAGCAACGCCATCCTGATGGACCAGCAGAAGCAGGGTATCGCCATCGCAGTCCACGCGAAATTCCTTGAGATGCTGCGCTTGGCCGGACGTCTCGCCCTTGCGCCACAGCCCCTTGCGCGAGCGCGACCAGTAGCACACGCGGCCGGTGGTCAGCGTCTCCACCACCGCCTCGCGGTTCATCCAGGCCATCATCAGCACCTCGCCGCTGCCGACCTGCTGGGCGATGGCGGGCACCAAGCCGTCCTCGTTGAACCGGATGGCGGCAAGCACCTCGGAAAAGGCTTCGGTCATGGGGCGGTCCTTCAGAGAGCGGCGTTGAGGCGGGCGAAACCGCGGTCGAGGTCGCGGATCAGGTCGTCCACGTCCTCAAGACCGGCGTGGAGGCGGATCAGCGGCCCCTCGGCCTTCCACGTGGTGGCGGTGCGGATGGCGCCCGGATGCACCGGCAGGATTAGGCTTTCGAAGCCGCCCCAGGAATAGCCCATGCCGAACAGCTCCATGCCGTCGAGCATGGCGGCCAGGGCCGCCTTCGGTACCGCCTTGAACTCGGCGGCGAACAGGCCGCTGGCGCCGGTGAAGTCACGCTTCCACAGCGCGTGGCCGGCGTCGCCCGGGCGGGCGGGGTGGAGGACGCGCGTGACCTCCGGCCGCGCGGCCAGCCAGTCGGCCAGCGCGAGCGAGGTCTCCTGGTGCCGCTTCAGGCGCACGCCCATGGTGCGCAGACCGCGCAGACCAAGGTACATGTCGTCCGGACCGGCGCAGGTGCCGAAGCGGACGGCGGTCTTCTTGACGGCCGGCCAAGCCTCCTCGCTGCACACCATCAGGCCGAGCATCGCGTCGGCGTGGCCGACGATGTACTTGGTGGCGGCGTGGATGGAGACGTCCACGCCATGCTCGAACGGCTTGAAGTACAGCGGCGTCGCCCAGGTGTTGTCGAGCAGCACGGTGGCGCCGGCGGCCTTCGCGGCCTTGGCGATGGCCGGCACGTCCTGCACCTCGAAGGTCAGCGAGCCCGGCGATTCGAGGTAGACGACCGACGTGTTGGGACGGATCAGAGCGGTGATGCCGGATCCCACCAGCGGGTCGTAGTACTCGATCTCCACACCGTAGCGCGTCAGCACGTCGTTGCAGAAGCGCCGGGTCGGCCCGTAGGCGCTGTCGGTCATCAGGACGTGATCTCCGGCCTTGGTGAAGGCGCTGAGCGCGGTGGCGATTGCGGCGAGGCCGGAAGCCGCGGTCACCGCGCGGTAGCCGCCCTCCACCGCCGCCACCGCCTCCTCGAAGGCGTGGCTGGTGGGCGTGCCGACGCGGCCGTAGTTGATGATCTCGAACGGGTTGCGGTCGCTGGCCTCCAGCGCCTCGAGCGTCGGGAACAGCACGGTCGAGGCGTGGTACACGGGCGGGTTGATGATCCCGAAGTTGGCCTGCGGGTTCCGGCCGGCGTGGGAGAGCAGGGTGTCGGGCTTGGCGTCCCTGGCGTTCTTCATCGGGCGACCTTGGTTCGGCGAAACGGAAAGGGCGGGCATCTTGGCACCGCGGACACGCGCGGGCCACTGGGATTCTTGCGGTTTTCCCGCGACGGAAGATTCGACAACGCCCGCGGTCTTGCTACACTCCTACACAAGCGCCGGCCGTCTCCCGCCTGGGCAGCGGATCGGCGCAGATAGAGACCGAATGAAAAGCTTTAAGGACAGGGTGGAGCAATCAATCATGAAAGCGGGAATTCTCGCCGCGGCTGCGGCCGCCTTCACGTTCGCCGTCGCCGGCGGTGCCCAGGCCGGCGCCACGCTCGACGCGGTCAAGGCCAAGGGTTTCGTGCAGTGCGGCGTCAACGCCGGCCTGCCCGGATTCGCCAGCCCCGATAGCGCGGGCAACTGGACTGGCCTGGACGTCGATTACTGCCGCGCGGTCGCCGTGGCGCTGTTCAACGATCCGCAGAAGGTCAAGTTCACGCCGCTGTCCGCGCAGCAACGCTTCCCGGCCATCCAGTCGGGCGAGGTGGACCTGCTGTCGCGCAACACCACCTGGACGCTGACCCGCGACACCTCGGTGGGCCTGAACTTCGCCCCGGTCACCTACTACGACGGCCAGGGTTTCATGGTCGCCAAGAAGCTCGGCGTGAAGAGCGCCAAGGAGCTGAACGGCGCGACCGTCTGCGTGCAGTCCGGCACCACGACCGAGCTGAACCTGGCGGACTACTTCCGCTCCAACAACATGAGCTACAACCCCGTCGTCATCGAGAACAACGACGAGGTGAACGCGGCCTTCTTCGCCGGCCGCTGCGACGTGCTGACCACCGACGCCTCGCAGCTGGCGTCCACCCGCGCCTCGGTGGCGCCGAAGCCCGACGACTACGTCATCCTGCCGGAGATCATCTCCAAGGAGCCGCTGGCCCCCGCCGTCCGTCACGGCGACGACGCCTGGTACGACATCGTCAAGTGGGTGGTGTACGCCACCATCCAGGCTGAAGAATCGGGCATCACCTCGAAGAACGTCGACGAGCACCTGAACTCCAAGAACCCCGAGATCCAGCGCCTGCTGGGCGTCTCGGCGGGCATGGGCAAGGCGCTCGGCGTCGATGAGAAGTGGGCCTACAACATCATCAAGAAGGTCGGCAACTACAGCGAGATCTTCGAGCGCAACGTCGGCATGAGCACGCCGCTGAAGCTCGAGCGTGGTCTCAACGGGTTGTGGACCAAGGGCGGCCTGCAGTACGCCATGCCGATCCGGTAACGCGCGACGGCCGGCCCGCCGTCGTTCCCCAGGGAGCGCGGCGGGCCGGCGGTTCCGCACCCGGTTCGTGCCCTCAGCGCAACGGAGCGTATGTTGGCCACCCACACGCAGGACAGCGGGCGGGCGCCCTCGCGCCTGTCCTTGAACGACCCGACCGTACGCGCGATCTTCTTCCAGGTCCTGGTGATCGGCGGGGTGCTGGCGCTTGCCTTCTTCCTCGTCTCGAACACGTTGGACAACCTGGAACGCCGCGCCATCGCCACGGGCTTCCATTTCCTCGAGCGCGAAGCCTCCTTCGGCATCGGCGAGAGCATCATCGACTATTCGCCGAAGGACACCTACGGCAAGGCGTTCGTCGTCGGCGTGCTGAACACCCTGAAGGTGTCGGTGATCGGCATCGTGCTGGCGACCATCATCGGCACGCTGATCGGTGTCGCACGCCTGTCCACCAACTGGCTGCTGGCGCGGCTGGCGACGGCGTACGTGGAGGTCATCCGCAACATCCCGCCGCTGCTCCAGCTGTTCGTCTGGTACCAGGTGATCACCGAGAGCATGCCGCCGGTGCGGCAGGCGCTCAATCCGCTGCCCGGCGTGTTCCTCAGCCAGCGCGGCATCACGGTTCCGGTTCCCGCCTCCGACCCGGTGTGGACCTGGGTGTTCGTCGCGTTCCTGCTGGGCTTCATCGCCTCGGTCATCATGGGCAAGTGGGCGAGGATCCGGCAGGCGGCCACCGGCCAGCCGTTCCCGGTGCTCGGCATGTCGCTGGTGCTGATCCTCGGCCTGCCGCTGATCGCCTACGTCGCCGGCGGCGCGCCGTCGGTGATGGACGTGCCGCAACTGCAGGGCTTCAACTTCCGCGGCGGCCTCGTGCTGTCGCCGGAGTTCGCGGCGATCCTGTTCGGCCTGTCGATCTACACCGCGGCCTTCATCGCCGAGATCGTGCGCGGCGGCATCCTCGCCGTCAGCCACGGGCAAAGCGAGGCGGCGGCGGCGCTGGGGCTGAAGCGGGGGCTGGCGCTGCGTCTGGTGATCCTGCCGCAGGCGCTGCGCGTCATCGTGCCGCCGACGACCAGCCAATTCCTGAACCTGACCAAGAACAGCTCGCTGGCGCTCGCCATCGGCTACCCGGACCTGGTGTCGATCCTCAACACCACGATCAACCAGACCGGGCAGGCGATCGAGGGCGTGGCGATGATCATGGGCAGCTATCTGGCGATCAGCCTGAGCATCTCGCTGTTCATGAACTGGTACAACAAGCGCATTGCGCTGGTGGAGCGCTGAGCCATGGCCGGACACGTGGATACTGCGTCCAGCACCGCCGTCGAACGGCCGCCGGCACTGTCGCTCGGCCCGATCGGCTGGGCGCGCGCGAACCTGTTCAACACCTGGTACAACGCCATCCTAACGGTGCTGATCGGCTGGGCGATCATCAGCGTCGTGCCGCCCCTGTTCCGCTGGGCGATCGTCAACGCCGCGGGCTTCGACGCCACCTCGCCGCAGTGCCGACAGGCGGCCGGCGCCTGCTGGGCTTTCGTCAACGAGAAGATGCGCTTCATCCTGTTCGGCACCTTCCCCTATGCCGAACAGTGGCGCCCGCTGCTCGCCACCGCGATCATCGTCGCCACCCTGGCCGCCGCCGCCAACCGCCGCTTCTGGAAGCCGTGGTTCGTCGCGGTGTCGCTGGGCGCGCTGGCGCTGTTCGGCGTGCTGATGTGGGGCGGGGTGCTCGGCTTGACCTACGTCGAGAACTCGCTGTGGGGCGGCCTGCCGCTGACGCTGATCCTCAGCGTGATCGGCCTTTCCGTGGCGTTCCCCTTCTCGATCCTGCTGGCGCTCGGCCGGCGGTCGAACATGCCGGCGATCAAGGCGATCTGCGTCGCCTACATCGAGCTGATCCGCGGCGTGCCGCTGGTCAGCCTGCTGTTCATGGCGTCGGTCATGCTGCCGCTGTTCCTGCCCACGGGCGTGAACATCGACAAGCTGCTGCGCGCCCTGGTCGCCTTCATCCTGTTCGAGGCGGCCTACATGGCCGAGGCCATCCGCGGCGGCCTGCAGGCCATGCCGAAGGGGCAGTACGAGGCGGCCGACGCGCTCGGCCTGACCTACTGGCAGGCGATGCGCAAGATCATCCTGCCGCAGGCGCTGGCGATCTCCATCCCGCCGCTGGTCAACACCTTCATCAGCACCTTCAAGGACACGTCGCTGGTGATCATCATCGGCCTCTACGACCTGCTCGGCACCGCCAAGGCGGCGCTGTCCGACCCGGCGTGGCGCGGCTTCTACCGCGAGGCGTACCTGTTCATCGGCGTCATCTACTGGTGCTTCTGCTACTCCATGTCGCGGTACAGCCGCTGGCTGGAGCAGGACCTCAACCGCGGCCACAAGCGCTAAGGGAGTTTTCAGGCCATGGCCACCACCATTCCGCAGGCGCGCACCGCCGCGGGCGAGGAGATCATCCAGTGCCTGGGCGTGCACAAGTGGTACGGCGAGTTCCACGTGCTGCGCGACATCAACCTGTCCGTCACCAAGGGCGAACGCATCGTGATCTGCGGCCCGTCGGGTTCGGGCAAGTCGACGCTGATCCGCTGCCTCAACCGGCTTGAGGAGCACCAGAAGGGCTCCATCGTCATCGACGGCATCGAGCTGACCGGCAACCTGAAGAACATCGAGCTGGTCCGCCGCGAGGTCGGCATGGTGTTCCAGCACTTCAACCTGTTCCCGCACCTGACGGTGCTGGAGAACTGCACGCTGGCCCCGATCTGGGTGCGCAAGAAGCCGCGCGCCGAGGCCGAGGCCTCCGCCATGAAGTACCTGGAGCGCGTGCGCATCGCCGACCAAGCGCGCAAGTACCCGGGGCAGCTGTCCGGCGGCCAGCAGCAGCGCGTGGCGATCGCCCGTTCGCTGTGCATGAACCCGAAGATCATGCTGTTCGACGAGCCGACCTCGGCCCTCGACCCGGAGATGGTCAAGGAGGTGCTGGACGTCATGGTGACGCTGGCCGAGAGCGGCATGACCATGCTGTGCGTCACCCACGAGATGGGCTTCGCCAAGTCGGTGGCCGACCGCGTCATCTTCATGGACCGCGGCGAGATCGTCGAGCAGGCGCCGCCCGAGGAGTTCTTCGCAAATCCGAAGTCGGACCGCACGAAGCTGTTCCTGAGCCAAATTCTCAACCACTAACCGATAATCGTCGCCTTTTGCCGCACCGCGTCAGGACTCTGGCGCGGTGCGGCGGATTGCGGTTGAATGGCGCGCGGCACCGCACTTCAGACCGTCTTCGGAGTGGTTTCATGGAGCTTCTGCTGCCCCGGCCCGGCCTCGGCCAGATCAAACCGTACCGGCCCGCCCAACCGCTCGGCGAGGAGCGCCCCTGGATCGACCTGTCGCTGACGGTCAACCCGCTGGGACCGAGCCCGAAGGCGCTGGCCGCCTACCGCAACGCCGCCGGCCAGATCCACCGCTACCCCGATTCCCGCCAGGAGAGCCTGCGCCGCGCCATCGCCCGACGCTACGACCTGGACGCGGCGCGCATCGTCTGCGCCGACGGTTCGGACGCGATGATCCAGCTGTTCTGTCAGGCGTACGCCGGCCCGGGCGACGAGGTGCTGTGTCACGAGCACGGTTACCAGGGCTTCCTCAAGGCGATCCGCGTCAGCGGCGCCACGCCGGTCGTCGCCAAGGAGCGCGACATGGTGGTGGATGTCGATGCGATGATCGAACGGGCCGGGGAGAGGACCAAGATCTGCTTCCTCGCCAACCCGAACAACCCCACCGGCACCTACATTCCCCTGGAGGCGGTGCAGCGCCTGCGTGCCGGGCTGCCGCCGCACGTGCTGCTGGTGCTGGACGCTGCCTATGCCGAGTTCGTCCGCCGCAACAATTACGACTGCGGCGTGGAGCTGGTGGAAAACACCGACAACACGGCGATGGTCCGCACCTTCTCGAAGATCTATGGGCTGGCCGGCCTGCGGGTGGGCTGGGCGTACGCGCCTCCCGCGGTGGTCGATGCGCTCAACCACGTGCGCGGCGCCTTCAACGTCAGCGTCCCGGCGCAGGCCGCCGCCGCCGCCGCGGTGACCGACCTCGCGCACGAAGAGGCGACCTACGCCCACAACAGCCAGTGGCTGCCCTGGCTGACGCACGAGCTGGAGCAGCTGGGCGTGCGGGTCTACCCGTCGGTGTGCAACTTCATCCTGGCGCGCATTCCCGCGGATCCGTCGCTGGGCGTGCAGCAAGTGATGGACCATCTGGCTCAGTGCAACATCCTGGTCCGCCCGTCGCAGGACTACGGCTTGCCGGATTGCCTGCGCATCACCGTCGGCAGCGAGGAGGAGAACCGCGCCCTCGTCCGTGCCCTGGCGGAGATCCTGGCATGAGGATTGGGGCATGAGCGTTGCCGACACCCCCGAGCCGCCCTACTACGCGGTGATCTTCACCTCGCTGCGCACCGAGGGCGACGACGGCTACGGCGCCATGGCTGCGGCGATGGTCGAGCTGGCCAAGCGGCAGCCCGGCTACCTCGGCATGGAGTCGGCGCGCGACGGGCTGGGCATCACCGTGTCCTATTGGAAGGACCTGGAGTCGATCGCTGCCTGGAAGGCCGACGCCAAACACTTGGCGGCCCAGCAGGCCGGCCGCGAGCGCTGGTACTCCAGCTTCAAGACCCGCATCGCGCGGGTCGAGCGGGACTACGGGTTCGAGCGCTGACGGCGGAACGGAAAAGGGGCTCCCGGACGGGAGCCCCCTGGTTCGCCGTCACCCCGCCGGCTGCGCCGGCTCGGGCTCGGGGCCGGACGGACGGTTCCGGCGCTCGCTCATGAACTGGTCGAACTCGGCCTTGTCCTTGGCGGCGCGCAGCCGTTCCAGGAAGCCCTGGAAGTCGCGCTGCTCGTCCTCGAGACGGCGGAGCGTCTCCTGACGATACTCGTCGAAGGCGCTGTTGCCGCTCGACGCGTGGTGGGCGCGGCCGGCGAAGTGACGGTCCATCGCCTCCTCCATCCGCCGCATCTTGCGCGCCCAGCGCCCGTGTCCCCAGCATCCCATCTTTCTGCTCCCTATGGTGAAGACCAGGACCGCCAGCCCGAGCGGCCACCAGACCATGAATCCGAGCACCATCAACGCGATCGATCCGGCCCGCATCAGCGCGTGGGGCGGGCCATGCCACGCGTGATACCGGTCGTCGTGTCGGAAACCTTCGTAGCGGGCAGCGCAGGACATCGGTGGCCTCGCATGTGAATGTTAATAACATTAACATAGCGAGCCCGGCCCTGGCGGTCAAGAGGGGCGTGGTCAAGAAGGGTGGGGCACCAGCGCGTCGTCGATTTCCCGCGCCCGCACGGCGGCCGGACGGCCGGCGATCCGCTCCCAATACCGCATGAAGGTGGGGCGGCGTTCGATCAGCCCGAACTGCATGGCCCAGCCCAGCGATGAGCCGAAATAGACGTCGGCGGCAGTGAAGCGGTCGCCGGTCACGTACGGGCCGGCCGCCACCGCGACCTCCAACGCGCTCAGCACGTCCTCGAAACAGCCGTAGCCGGTCATGCGCCGCCGATCCTCCGGCACCTCGACGCCGAGCGCCTTGTTGGTCACCGCCGCCTCGACCGGGCCGGCGGCGAAGAACATCCAGCGGTAATAGGGGCCGCGCCTCCGATCGCCGGGCGGCGGCGCCAGTTCCGCCTCCGGAAAGGCGTCGGCGAGATAGGCGCATATGGCGGCGGCCTCGGTGACCACGGTGTCGCCATGGCGCAGTGCCGGCACCTTTCCCATGGGGTTGACGGCGCGGTACTCGGGCGCCTTCATGCTGGTGGCGTAGTCGAGCAGCTCGGTCCGGTACGGCCGGCCGACCTCCTCCAGCATCCAGCGCACGATGCGGCCGCGGGACATCGGGTTGGTGTAGAAGACGAGGTCATCGGTCATGGTGTGCTCCTCCCCTGCGGCACGGTAGCACACCCGCCGACCGGGCGCCTCAGCCGGTGCCGCCCAGGCCGTCCAGATAGACCAGGACGCCCGCCTCCAGCAGATCCTCCGGTTCCATCGGCAGCGTGCGGCGGCCACGGTCGCCGCGTCCGAACAGCGATGCGATGCCGTGCGCCAGCGACCACACGTGCAGGGCCACCATCAGCGCCGGCGGCCGGCCCTTCGCCGGCAGGTCGGCGACCAGCCGCTCCGCCGCCTCGCGGATGACGGCGAAGGCGCGCTCGCCAGCCTGCGACAGCTCCGGGTCGGCGCCGTGCGGGATGCTCGCCTCGAACATCGCCGCGTAATAGGCGGGCTCGGTGCGGGCGAAGTGCAGGTAGGCCTTGCCCAGCCGATCCAGCCCGGCCCGCGCGGTCGGCCGGCCCTCGTCCCAGGCGGCCCGCAGCGCGGCCTCGAAGCGCTCGAAGCCGCGGCGGGCGACGTCGACCAGCAGGTCATCGCGGTCACGGAAATGCCGGTACGGCGCCGCCGCGCTGACGCCGGCGGTGCGGGCCGCCTCGGCGAAGGTGAAGCCGGACGGCCCCTTGTCGGCGATCAGCTCGAGCGCGGCGGCGACCAGGGCCTCCTTCAGGTTTCCGTGATGGTAGCCGCGCGGGCCGCCGTGCTTGGACCAGCTCATGTGAATGGTTCTTACATTAATGAAACCGGGGCGTCGAGCCTGAGGGACTCAACGCACCATCGGCACGTGTGGCGCCGCCGTGCGGGGCAGCACGCCGTCGGCGCGCGGGTCGCGCACCACGCGGGTGACGTGGCGGTTCGGCACGAAGCCCATGGACTGGTAGAGCGGCAGCGCCTTCGGGTGGTCGAAGCTGCAGGTGTTGACCACCAGCTTGCGTGTGCCGCCCTCCCACGCCATGCGGATGCCGCGGTCGAGCAGCCAGGGGCCCAGCTTCAGGCCGATGAAGTCCGGGATCAGCCCGAAATAGGCGATGTCCGTGGCGTGCGCCTCGCGCCGGTCGATCTCGACGTAGCCGGCGGGCGTGCCGGAGACGTACAGCACCTGCACCTCGACGCGCGGGTCGGTCACCGCCTCGGCCAGATCGGCATCGGCCAGGCGGCGGCGCTCGTGCCACAGCCAGGGCTCGCCCACCGTGTCATAGAGGTAGCGGTAGAACGACACCGTCGGCGGCGTCGCACGCACCAGCGCCAGCTCGCCGGCCGGCTGGGGCAGGGGAGCGTGGGTGGGTGGGCTCGTCATCTCCAGGTAGGTGATGATGACCTGAAGCTCGCCGGGGCGCGGGCCGGCGGGCACGCCGGTCCACCGGTTCAGACTGAATTTTGGAGCCATTTCTGCATCATGGTGACGGGGGAGCGGGCGTAGCCGAGCCGTTCGTAGAAGCCCTGCACGGCGGTGTTCGTCTCGCGCACCAGCAGGTGTACCTTGGGCATGCCCTGCGCGACCAGCCAGCTTTCGGCGGCGGCCACCATGGCGCGTCCGAAGCCCCGGCCGCGGCAGCCCGGATCGGTGGCGAGGTAGTAGAGCCAGCCGCGGTGGCCGTCCTGCCCGACCATCACGCTGGCCACCACCCGGCCCTGCAGTTCTCCGACCAGCAAGGCGGCCGTCGCCGGCTTGGAGCGGCACAGCGCGATGTCGGTCTCCGGGTCGTTCCACGGCACCACGAGGTTGCTGGCGCGCCACAGGGCGACGACCGAGTTGCGGTCGCCGTCCTCGTATTGCCGGATCGTCAGATTCACGGCGTGGCCGGCCCGGTCTCGATGGGAAGGTCGGGACGCAGGCCCCACTCGGCCCAGGAGCCGTCGTAGACCGCCACGTCCTCCTTGCCGGCCAGCGCAAGGCCCAGCGCCACCACGCAAGCGGTGACGCCGCTGCCGCACGACGCCACCACCGGCCGCGACAGGTCGATGCCCGCCGCCTTCGCCCGTTCGGCGATCACCGACGGGGGCAGCATCGCCTTGGTATCGGGATCGATCAGGTCGGAGAAGGGCAGGTTGCGGCTGCCGGGGATGTGGCCGGCGCGCCCGTTCGCCCAGGGCTCCGGTGCGGTCGCCTCGAAGCGCCCCGCGGCGCGGGCGTCCACCACCTGCTCGGCGAGGCTGTCCAGATTGGCCCGGACATCGTCCAGGCGGCGCAGCAGGTGCGGGCGCCGCGCCGCGGTGAAGGGCGCGGGCGCGGGGGCGGGCGGCGTGCCGGATTCGGTGGGACGGCCCTCGGCCAGCCACTTGGGCAGGCCGCCGTCCAGCACCGCCACCTTATCGTGGCCGAACAGGCGGAACAGCCACCAGACCCGCACCGCGGCCCCGGCCACGCCGTTGGCGTCGTAGGCGACCACCATCGTATCGTTGCCGATGCCCAGCGCGCCCACTTTCTCGGCAAAGCGCGCCGCGTCCGGCACCATGTGCGGCAGCGGCGCGGTGTCCGGCTGGGCGACGTCGTCGATGTCGAAGAACAGGGCGCCGGGAATGTGCCGGGCCGCGTATTCGGCGCGCTGGTCCTTGTTCTGAATCGGCATGTACCACGTGGCGTCCACCACGCGCACCGCCGGGTCGTTCAGGCGCTCGGCCAGCCAGGCGCCGGTGACGATGTGCTCCGCCATGTCGATTCCCCTCAGTCCTTCAGCGCCACGACGACGCGCCGGTTCTGCTTGCCCTTGTTCTCGATCTTCACCACTTCGACCGGGCCGATCTCGCCGGTGTGGGTGACGTGGGTGCCGCCGCAGGGTTGCAGGTCCACCCCGTCGATGTCGAGCAGCCGCACGCGCCCATAGCCCACCGGCGGTTTCACCGTCATGGTGCGCACCAGTTCGGGCTGGGCCTCCAGCTCGGCGTCGGTGATCCAGCGCGGGGCGACCGCGTGGTCCGCCTCGATCAGCCGGTTGATGGCGGCGGAGATCGCTTCCTTGTCCAGGCTCTCGGTGGGGACGTTGAAGTCGACGCGGCTGCGGTCGAAGCCGATCTGCGCCCCGGTGATCGAGCCGGGAACCACCGCGCACACCAGATGCAGCAGCGTGTGCATGCGCATGAACCGGTGGCGGCGTTCCCAGTCGATCTCGGCCTCGACCGGAGCGCCCTCGACCGGCAGCCGCGCGCCCTCGGCCGGGACGTGGATGATGTCGTCCGGGCCGTTGTCGCCCTTGACGGTGTCGACGATGGTCACCGCCCCGCCGGGGTAACGCAGCACGCCGGTGTCGCCCGGCTGGCCGCCACTGTTGGCGTAGAACACCGTGCGGTCCAGGCGGATGCCGCGCTCGTCCACCGAGGTGACGGTCGCCGTGCAGGACCGCGCGTAGGCGTCGTCGCGGAAGATCAGTTCCAAGGTGCCCCTCCCGTCTTTCGTTGGGAGAGGCTAGCACACCGCGCGGCTACATCCAGTCCGGAACCGGCAGGTTCTTCTCGCGCAGGAACTCCGGGTTGAACAGCTTGGACTGGTAGCGCTGGCCGCCGTCGCAGAGGATGGTGACGACGGTGTGGCCCGGCCCAAGATTGCGCGCGATGCGGATCGCCGCCGCGACGTTGATGCCGGACGAGCCGCCCAGCACCAGCCCCTGCGTCTTGATCAGGTCGAAGAGGACGGGCAGCGCCTCGTCGTCGGTGATCTGCAGCGCGTCGTCCACCGGCGCGCCCTCCAGGTTGGCGGTGATCCGGCCCTGGCCGATTCCTTCGGTGATGGACGAGCCCTCGGCCTTCAGTTCGCCGTGCTTGTAATGGCTGAACAGCGCGGCGCCCATCGGGTCGGCCAGCACGATGCGGACGTTCGGGTCGCGCTCCTTCAGCGCCATGCCGACGCCGGCCAGCGTGCCGCCGGAACCGACGGCGCAGGTGAACGCGTCGATGCGGCCGCCGGTCTGCTCCCAGATCTCCGGGCCGGTGGTCTCGTAATGGCCCTGGCGGTTGGCGACGTTGTCGAACTGGTTGGCCCAGATCGCGCCGTTCGGCTCGGTCCTCGCCAGATCCTCGGCGAGGCGGCCGGAATAGCGGACGTAGTTGTTCGGGTCCTTGTACGGCACCGCCGGAACGAGCCGGAGGTCGGCGCCGCACAGGCGCAGCATGTCCTTCTTCTCCTGACTCTGGGTCTCCGGCATGACGATGACGGTGCGGTAGCCCAGCGCGTTGCCGACCAGCGCCAACCCGATGCCGGTGTTGCCCGCTGTGCCCTCGACGATGGTGCCGCCAGGGCGCAGCAGGCCGCGCCGCTCCGCGTCGCGCACGATGGCGATGGCGGCGCGGTCCTTCACCGAGCCGCCGGGATTCAGGAACTCGGCCTTGCCGAGGATCTCGCAGCCGGTCGCCTTCGACGGCCCCTCCAGGCGGATGAGCGGCGTGTTGCCGATGGTCCCGATGAAGCCGTCGCGCACGTCCACGGCGCCTCTCCTTGATACGGTTTCGCGTTAGCCACAAAGAAGTATCGGGATTGCGGCGCGCGGATCAAGGTCGCGTTGTGAAATGCAGCGTTTCACGTTTTTATGTCGTGATTACCGCGTCCGCCAACGCTCCCGCAGGGAATCGCGGTGCCGCGCCAGCCAGCCCAGTGCGATGATGGCGACGGAGTTGGTCAGGCGGTTCCCGTCGAGCAGCTTGATCGCCTCGTCGGTCGGCACGACGGAGACGCGGATGTCCTCATGCTCCTCGGCGAGGCCGCCGCTGGTCCCGACGTTGGAGGCATCGACGCGGCCGACGTAGAGCGTCACGAACTCCGACAGGATGCCGGGGCTGGGGTAGAAGTCGTAGATCTTCTCCAGGTCCCGCACGGTGCAGCCGGCCTCCTCCTCGGATTCGCGGCGGGCAACGTCCTCGGGAGTCTCGTCGCCATCCAGCATGCCGGCCACTACCTCGGTCAACCAGGCCGGACCGCGGGCCGCCGCCGCTGCGACGCGGAATTGCTCGATCAGTACCACCGCATCGCGGTCGGGGTCGTACAGCAGGACGCCGACGGCGTGGCCGCGCACGCAGACCTCGCGCGAGGGCAGCTCGTCGGTCCAGGTTCCGTCGAACTTCTTGTGCTTCAGCCGGTAAACGTCGACCTGCAGGTAGCCCTGGTAGCCGGTCTTTCGTTCGATCACCTCGATGTCCGGGTGGTCCATGCGCCTGCTCCTCCGCGTGTGGTGCGGATTGGGATGTAGCGCATCCGGCGCCGCTGGTCAGTAGGTCGGGTTCAGCCGCAGGTGCCTCAGGCGATCGGCCGAGGTGACAGTGACCGGTTGCACCTGGGCGCCGCGCATCACCTCCAGCGGCACGGCGACGCCGGCCGGCCCGAGCGCCCAGAGCTTGCGGTAGAAGTCGGCCAGCGTGCTGAAACGCTGTCCGCCGACACCGACGATCTGGTCGCCGGGCCGGACGCCGGCCGATTCGGCGGGGCTGCGTGGGGTGACCCGCTCCACCAGCAGGCGGCCCTGCTCCTCGCGCACGTTGACGCCCAGCCAGGGGCGCGGTGTGTCCTGGCGGCGGCCGTAGGCCAGCAGGTCACCGAAGATCGGCTCGAGCGCCGACACCGGGACGAACATGTTGCCGGCCATCCGCTGCCCGGGCACCGCGTCGCCGACGATCAGCGAGCCGATACCGACCAGCCGTCCCGTCCCGTCCACCAGCGCCGCGCCGCCGAACGCCGGGTGCGGCGGACTGGTGAAGATCGCCTCGTCCAGCAGGTATTCCCAATAGCCGGCGAACTCGCGCCGATCGACGACGCGAACGGGCAGGGCGGTGCTGCCGCCGGCGCGGCTGAGCACCACCGCCGCGTCGCCCGTCTTCAGCCCGCCGGCATTGCCGAGTCGCAGCGGCGGCGCCTTGAAGCCGAACCCGGCGCGCACCATTCCGAAGCCGCTGACCTGGTCGTAGGCGACGAACTCCGCCGGGTAGCTGCGCCCCTCGGAGTCGGTGACCTTCAGCTGCGCGCCCTCCATGATCAGGTAGCCGATGGTCAGGATCAGGCCGTTGCCGTCGATCACCGCGCCGGTGCCGGCGCGCTCGGTGCCCAGCGTGCGGGCGCTCTGCGAATCCGGCGGCGTGGTGACGTCGATGCGGACGATGGCGCGCATCAGCGCCGCGGCGTCGGGCTTCACATCCCCGTCGGCGGCGCTGGTGGGAAGAGAGGCGAGGATCAGCAGGAGGAACGCTCCGACAATCCGCTGCACGTCGCGCATGTCGCCCTCCATGGCGGTCCGCGTTGCCCCATCAGGAAAGATGATGATGACACGGCGCGCATCAAGCGGCGGAAACCTTCGGCACTGCCGATGTGTTCACGAAGGCGACAAGGAGGGACCGATGCCGATCACCAACGACCGTGAGCTGGAACGCGCCGTCGCCGAGTTCCAGCGCCTCAACGAGACCCCGGCCGATTCGCCGGAGGCGCGTCGCCGGCGCGAGCTGGACGCCGACATCAAGGACTATTACCAGCGCTGCTCCAACGAGATGCGGCCCGGGCGCCCGGTCTCGGATCCCGAAGGAGACTGATGCGCGAATAGGGATCGACGCGTCGGGCCGCGTGTCCGATGATGGGCGCCACAACGAGCGGTGCCCGACAATGAAACGACCCGATTCCTGCTACACCTGCCGCTACTGGGAGGGGCACGGCGTGCGCCAGCGCGGCCCGAAGGGCACCTGCCGGCGCTTTCCCCCGGTGGTGACCCCGCGCGATCCCGAAGGCAAGTTCCCGATCACGCTGTCCACGGACTGGTGCGGCGAGTGGAAGCGAGACGGCGGCCAGCCGATCGGCGCCGAATCCGAACCGCGCACCATCTACGACGATTTCGAGGCTTGAGCGCCGCTCACTTCAGATGCAGCGGCAGGATTACCAACGGACGCGTGTTGGAGGCACCGAGCGCCAGCGCGTCGCTCTCGGTTGTGCGGTGCCAGTCCATGCTCAGCAGCAGCGCCGCCGCCATCAGCCCCACGGCGAACACGAGCGCCGCCGTGAACCAACCCCCGTGCTGGTCTAATCCGGAGTCGTCACGCACCGACATGGCGCCCTCCATGGCCGTGGGCCAAGCCGTTGACGCGCCTGCATCAACGTGGTTTCCGTGTCGTTAAGGATAATCCCGCCAGTGCGAAAGTGCATTCACCCAGTGGGCAGGGGGGCAGCGTTCTTTCGCCACACTCACCATCGACCGAGGAGATAACGAAAAAGGCCAGCTCCCAGGGGAACTGGCCTTTTCGCAATTGGCTCCGGCGGTAGGATTCGAACCTACGACCAACGGATTAACAGTCCGCTGCGCTACCGCTGCGCCACGCCGGATCAGTGTGTGGGCGGCTATATAGCGGAAGGTGCCCTGGCTGCCAAGGCTTTCCGCAAGATTTTTTAAGCCGGAAATCTTCAAAAGGATGGAGGCACGGGCGGGAATCGAACCCACGTACACGGATTTGCAGTCCGCTGCATCACCACTCTGCCACCGCGCCATCCGGTGCCCGTTCGGACGGTGCCGTCCGCGTCGGGAGCCACCGTATAGTCTCCTTCGACGGCGCGGTCAAGCCGGGCAAAACCGTTTTCCGCTTCGGTGCTGCGCCGGCCTCCCCTCGGCGTTGTGTTCGGTGCTGGTTGCGGATATATAGCGGCAGGCAGCAAGCCGGCCGCCCGGTTTGGCGCTGTCCCGTTTCAACCGCTGCGATTGCGACCGCCATGTCCGACTTTGCCGCCGCCCGTTTCCACATGGTCGAGTGCCAGATTCGTCCGAACAAGGTGACCGACCATCGTCTGGTCGATGCCCTGATGGACGTCCCGCGCGAGGTCTTCGTGCCGCAGGCGCTGCGCGGCGTGGCCTATGTGGACGGCGATCTCGCCGTTGCCCGCGGTCGTTATCTGCTGGAGCCGATGCTCTTCGCCCGCATGCTGCAGGAAGCCGGCGTGGACGAGACCGCCAAGGTCCTGGATATCGGCTGCGCCACCGGCTACTCCACCGCCGTGCTGGCCCGCATGGCCGACAGCGTCGTCGGCGTCGAATCCGACGCCGGACTGGCGGCGGCGGCCAAGGACGCGCTGCTCCAGGCCGGCGCCAACAACGCCACGGTGATCAACGCGCCGCTGGGCGAGGGGTACGCCGCGGGCGCGCCATACGACGTCATCATCTTCGAGGGCGCGGTGGCGGAGGTTCCGCAGGCGGTGTGCGAACAGCTGGTCGAAGGAGGCCGCCTGATCGCCACGGTGCTGGGCGACCGGGGCCTGGGCGAGGTCCGCCTCTACCAGCGGTACGGCCGAGCGCTGTCGAGCCGCGTGCTGTTCGAGGCTCAGCCGCACCTACTGCCGGGT
Organism: Azospirillum sp.; assembly: GCF_050789165.1. Classification (NCBI taxonomy): domain Bacteria; kingdom Pseudomonadati; phylum Pseudomonadota; class Alphaproteobacteria; order Rhodospirillales; family Azospirillaceae; genus Azospirillum; species Azospirillum sp. Next base: position 89,180 of record NZ_JBOZRT010000050.1, on the reverse strand, counting down.
TTCGAGCCGAAGCCCAAGTTCGAGTTCTGATCACCACGTGCCGGACGGGGGCGTTCGGTGTAGTGTGAAATCTGCGCTTCGGCCGGGGCGGGCTGGCCGTGTACGTTCGATGCTGGGGAGCGTTGGACCCAAAAGAAAGAAGGTCTAGAGACATGACCGATCTCAGCCGTATGGCTCCGCGGCGGCTGGCGACCCTGGTCGCCGGCGGCGTGTTCGCCCTCAGCGTTGGGGCTCTCGGCGGCGGGGGCGCCGCGGCGCAGACGCTGCAAGAGGCTCTGGCGCAGGCCTATTCGACCAACCCGACTCTCGCGTCGCAGCGCGCTGCGCTGCGCGCCGCCGACGAACGCGTGGCGCAGGCGCTGTCCGGCTACCGGCCGACGGTGCAGGGGTCGCTGAGCGTGAGCGGCACGCGCACCAACTCGGCCATCGAGAGCGCCGGCGGCAACCGCTCGACCACCTCCACCACGCCGAAGACGGCCGGCATCTCGGTGACCCAGCCGATCTATGACGCAACCGTCACCCCGAACGTCCGCCGCAGCGAGCGTTTGGTCGAGGCGCAGCGCGCCACCGTGGTGAACACCGAGCAGCAGGTCCTGCTGAACGCCGCCACGGCCTATCTGGACGTGGTGCAGAACCAGGCGGTGCTGACGCTCAACACCAACAACGAGCAGGTGCTGCGCCGCCAGTTGGAAGCCGCCCGCGACCGCTTCCGCGTCGGCGAGTACACGCGCACCGACGTCAGCCAATCCGAGTCGCGCCTCGCCTCCTCGATCGCCAACCGCATCTCGTCGGAAGGCACGCTGGCCGCCTCGCGCGCGGTGTACGAGCGCTTCATCGGCACCATGCCGGGCAAGAACCTGAAGGCGCCGAAGCCCACCTTCAAGCTGCCGTCGACGCTGGACGAGGTGGTGGAGATGGCACGCGCCAACCATCCGTCCGTGCTGGCCGCCGCCTTTACCGAAGCGGCTCAGCGCGACGCGGTGGACCAGCAGTTCGGCCGGCTGCTGCCCTCGGCCCGGCTGACCGCGCAGGGTTCGCGCTCCTATGACGTCGGAACCAGCAGCGGCCTGACGGTCAACCGCCAGGACACCGGTTCGATCCAGGCGCAGGTGGTCATCCCGCTGTACTCCGCCGGCCAGCCGGAAGCGCTGGTGCGCGAGGCCAAGGAGACGGCGAATCAGGCGCGCATCCAGATCGACGAGACGCGGCGCCAGATCGCCTCGGCGGCGATCAGCTCCTGGCAGGGACTGATGACGGCGCGCGCCAGCATCGATTCCTTCCAGACGCAGATCAAGGCGGCGCAGATCGCCCTGGAAGGCGTGCGGCAGGAAGCGCAGGTCGGCTCGCGCACCGTCCTCGACGTGCTGAACCAGGAGCAGGAGCTGCTGAACGGTCGCGTCAATCTGGTGCGGGCGCAGCGCGACGAAATGGTGCAAGCCTTCACGGTACTGAGCGCGATCGGCCAGTTGACGGCGCAGCAGCTTCGCCTGCCGGTTCAGTATTACGATCTGGAAGCGCACTACCGGGCCACCCGCGACAAGTGGATCGGCACCGGCGTCGCCGACTGATCGCGGTGATCCACGCAAGCGGCCCGCCACGGCGGGCCGTTTTTGTCTTGTGGCTTTTTACCCAATCCTGCCCTAGGGTTGGGCGAGCTTGACGTCCCGGGTTTTGCCACGATGAGCGATAAAGGCCAGCAAGAACCGTCGATGGAGGAAATCCTCGCCTCCATTCGTCGAATCATTTCCGAGGACGGCGAACCCGCAGGCAAGACCGAACAACCAGCCCCGCCCCCCGCCGCCGCGGCTCCGCCGCCGCCGCCGCCGCCGCCGCCGCCGCCGCCACCCCCTCCACCGATGGAGGAGGAGCCGGAGGACGACGTCCTCGAGCTGACGGAAGTGGCCGATCCGCATCCGATGCCGATGGAGGAGGAGGAAGACGACCCGTGGGGCGCTGAGGAACCGGTGTTCCCCGAGCCGCCGGCGGAGATGGACGAACCCCCGCCGCCTCCACCGCCGCCGCGCCGTCCGCCGCCCCCGCCGCCGATGCCCGACTTCGACGACGTGACGGAGATGCCGCCGCCGCGTCCGCGTCCGGCGCCGCCGCGCATGCCGGCGTTCGACCAGGACGGCCTGATCTCACGCCGCACCGCGGAGGACGCGTCGCAGCACTTCACGCATCTAGCGCGCGAGCTGGGCGACGATCTGTCCATCGGGCCGATGCCGGTCGGCATCCGCACCGTGGAGGAGGTCGTGCGCGAGCTGTTGAAGCCGCTGCTGAAGGAGTGGCTGGACGAGAACCTGCCCACCGTCGTCGAGCGGCTGGTTCAGCAGGAAATCGACCGTATGATCCGGCGATCCCAGAAGTTTTGATTTCAAGTCAACGCGTTAGCGGAAGTTTTCAGTGATGCTCGAGAAGACGTACAGCCCGGCCGAGGTCGAGGAGAAGCACTACCGTCAATGGGAGGAGTCCGGCGCCTTCGCCGCGAACACCCAGTCGAACGGCACGCCCTACACCATCATGATGCCGCCGCCGAACGTCACCGGCAGCCTGCACATGGGCCACGCGCTGACCTTCACCCTGCAGGACGTGCTGACCCGCTACCACCGCATGCGCGGCAGGGACGCGCTGTGGCAGCCGGGCACCGACCACGCGGGCATCGCCACCCAGATGGTGGTGGAGCGCAACCTCGCCGCCGAGGGCAAGACGCGCCACGACTTCGGCCGCGACAAGTTCATCGACAAGGTCTGGGAGTGGAAGGCCGAGTCGGGCGGCACCATCACCCGCCAGCTCCGCCGCCTGGGCGCCTCGCCGGACTGGGCGAAGGAGCGCTTCACCATGGACGAGGGCCTAAGCGCCGCCGTCCGCAAGGTGTTCGTCGAGCTGTACCGGCAGGGCCTGCTCTACAAGGACAAGCGCCTCGTCAACTGGGACCCGAAGCTGCACACCGCGATCTCCGACCTGGAGGTCGAGCAGCGCGAGATCAAGGGCAACCTCTGGCACTTCCGCTATCCGATCGAGGGCGAGCCGGGCCGCTTCATCGTGGTCGCCACCACGCGTCCGGAGACGATGCTGGGCGACACCGCGGTCGCCGTGCACCCGGAGGACGAGCGCTACAAGGACCTGATCGGCAAGAACGTCGTCCTGCCGCTGGTCGGCCGCCTGATCCCCATCGTCGGCGACGAGTATGCCGATCCGGAGACCGGCTCGGGCGCGGTGAAGATCACCCCGGCGCACGACTTCAACGACTTCGCGGTCGGCAAGCGGCACGGGCTGGAAGCCATCAACATCATGGACCGCGACGCGCGTCTCACCGACGCCGTGCCGGAGCCGTACCGCGGCCTCGACCGCTACGAGGCGCGCAAGAAGGTCGTCGCCGACCTGGAAGCGCTGGAGCTGCTGGAGAAGATCGAGCCGCACACCCACAAGGTGCCGCACGGTGATCGCTCCGGCGTCGCCATCGAGCCCTGGCTGACCGACCAGTGGTATGTCGACGCCGCGACGCTGGCTAAGCCGGCCATCGAGGCGGTGGAGACCGGCAAGACCGTGTTCGTGCCCAAGCAGTGGGAGAACACCTACTTCGAGTGGATGCGCAACATCCAGCCCTGGTGCGTCAGCCGCCAGATCTGGTGGGGCCACCAGATCCCGGCGTGGTACGGGCCGGACGGTGCGGTGTTCGTCGAGGAGAGCGAGGCCGCCGCCAGGGCCGCCGCCGAGACGCACTATGGCAAGCCGGTCGAGCTGACCCGCGACCCGGACGTGCTCGACACGTGGTTCTCCTCTGCGCTCTGGCCGTTCTCGACGCTCGGCTGGCCGGAGAAGACGCCGGAACTGGCGCGCTACTACCCCACCGACGTGCTGGTGACCGGCTTCGACATCATCTTCTTCTGGGTCGCCCGGATGATGATGATGGGCCTGCACTTCATGGGCGACGTGCCGTTCCGCACCGTCTACATCCATGCCCTGGTCCGCGACGAGAAGGGCCAGAAGATGTCGAAGTCCAAGGGGAACGTCATCGATCCCCTGGAGCTGATCGGCGAGTACGGCACCGACGCGCTGCGCTTCACGCTGTCGGCGATGGCGGCGCAGGGCCGCGACATCAAGCTGGCGGTGAACCGGGTCGAAGGCTACCGCAACTTCGCCACCAAGCTGTGGAACGCCGCGCGTTACTGCCAGATGAACGGCGCCGTGCCGGTGGCGGGCTACACGCCCACCGGCCTGACGCAGACGGTGAACCGCTGGATCGTCGGCGAGCTGGCGGAGACGTCGAACCGCGTTGCCGGCGCCATCGAGGCGTACAAGTTCAACGAAGCGGCGAACGCGCTCTACCAGTTCATCTGGGGCACCTTCTGCGACTGGTACCTGGAGTTCACCAAGCCGATCCTCAACGGTTCGGATGAGGCGGCCAAGGCCGAGACCCGCGCCACCACCGCCTGGGTGCTGGACGAGGTGCTGCACCTGCTGCACCCGATCATGCCCTACATCACCGAGGAGCTGTGGCAGCAACTCGGCGAGGGCCGCGCCAACCGCCTGATCTCCGCCGCATGGCCGGAGTATGGGCCGGAGATCGTCGATCCCGCGGCCCGCGCCGAAATGGACTGGGTGGTGCGGCTGATCTCCTCGGTGCGCTCCATGCGCTCGGAGATGAACGTGCCTCCGGCCGCGCAGATCGAGCTGAAACTGAAGGACGCCGGGGCGGTGAGCCTCAAGCGGCTCGCCACCCACCGCGACCTGATCCTGCGCATGGCGCGTCTGGCCTCCATCGAGCCGCTGGACGGCGCTGCGCCGAAGCAGTCGGTGCAGGCGGTGCTCGACGAGGCGACGCTGATCCTGCCGCTGGAGGGCATCGTCGACCTGGACAAGGAGCGCGCGCGCCTGTCCAAGGAGATCGAGAAGCTGGCCGGCGAGATCAAGAAGATCGACGCCAAACTTGGCAACGAGCAGTTCGTCGCCAAGGCGCCGGAAGAGGTCATCGAGGAACAGCGCGACCGCCGCGAGGCTGCCGACCAAGCCCGCGGCAAGCTGCAGAAGGCGCTGGAGATGCTGGGGTAACACCCTTGAAGCCCTCCCCCGGCGACGCTGGGGGAGGGACTGTTATTTCCTGTCGACGTCCTTATTTTGAAGCGGCGTCTCGGCAGGGGAGCCCCCGTGACCTTCATCCTCTCCAAAGTCCTCTGGGGCATCGTGCAGCCCGGCAACGCGCTGGCGCTGTTGCTGGCGTTCGGCGCGGCGCTGCTGTTCAGCCGGCGCGACTCCCGCCGCCGCGCCGGGCGGCGGATCGTGGCCGCCGCCGCGCTTGGTTTTTTCATCCTCACCACGCTGCCGGTCGGCACCTGGGTGATCCGGCCGCTGGAGGATCGATTCGCCAAGCCCGCGCTACCAAACCGCGTGGATGGTATCATTATCTTGGGTGGCGCGCTCAACCCGCCGCTGTCGGCCGAACGCAACGAGCCCTCGGTGAACGACGCGGCTGAGCGGGTGCTGGCCACGGCCGAGTTGGGGCTGCGCTATCCCGATGCGCGGATGGTCTTCACCGGCGGGTCCGGCTCGCTGTTCGGCGGCCGGTACCGGGAAGGGGAGGTGATGCGCGCGGCGCTCGACCAAGTCGGCTTCGACAGCGGGCGGGTGCTGTTCGAGAACGAGTCGCGCAACACCTGGGAAAACGCGCTGTTCAGCCGCGATCTGGTGGAGCCCAAGCCCGGCGAAACCTGGATCCTCGTCACGTCGGCGTGGCACATGCCGCGGTCGGTGGGAATCTTCCGACGCGTCGGCTGGGACGTGCTGCCCTATCCCGTCGACTACCGCAGCCGGCCGGGGATGAAGCCCTATGTGATTCTCGACCTCGACAGCAATCTGGACAAGCTGAGCTGGGCCGTGCGCGAGTGGATTGGACTCGTCGCCTACCGGCTGATGGACCGAACCGACGCGCTGTTCCCGGCGCCGGCACCACCTGCGCCAACGGGCGTGGCCGCGGTGCGACTTCCGTGAGGCATCGCCGCCCCGCCGCTTGGCGGCGCGTGGTAACTCGATTAGAGTGCGGCCACCAGATCTAGAGGGGTCGCGCGATGCGCCGTGGGCACATGCTGAGAGGAACGATGGCGCTCGCCGTGGCGCTGTCGCTCGCGGCGTGCGTGGCGCCCGAGCCCCCGGCCTCCGGGCTGCCGACGAGCGGCGTCTACCGGGTCGGCAAGCCCTACCAGGTCGCCGGCGTCTGGTACTATCCCTCCGAGGACTTCAAGTACGACGAGACCGGCATCGGCTCGGTGTACGGGGCGGACGCGCCGGGCAAGCCGACCGCCAACGGCGAGATCTACGACCCGAACGAGATGACGGCGGCGCACCCCACGCTGCCGCTGCCGAGTCTCGCGCGGGTGACCAACCTGGACACCGGCCGCTCGGTCGTCGTGCGCGTCAACGAACGCGGGCCGGCGACCAACAACCGCATCATCATGCTGTCGCGCCGCGCCGCCGGGCTGCTGGGCTTCGAACCGGCGGGCACCGCCAAGCTGCGCGTGCAGATCCTCGCCGAGGAGAGCCGGCAGATCGCCGCCGCGGCACGGGCCGGCACGCCGCCGCCCGTCCTCGCCGAAACCGACGGCACGGCGCCCAAGGCGGCGCCGCGCTCCAAGATCGAGGTGGCGAGCCTGCCCGGCGCCGGGCCGCTGGCGCCGCTGCCGCCCGGCCCGAAGGGGGAGGGACAGGTCGGCGCCGCCGAGATTCCGCCACCGACTACGGTGGCGGGGACGGTGGTCGAGCGCCGCTTCCTGCCGGCGCCGGCCTCGGTCGACCTGCCGGTCCGCGGCAGCAGCCGGATCTACGTCCAGGTCGGGTCCTACGGCAACGCGCAGAACCTTGCCCGCGCCCGCGCGCAGGTGAGCGCGCTCGGCCAGCCGGCTCAGGTCAGCGGGGCGATGCTGGGCAAGCAGTCGATGCAGCGCCTGCGCATCGGTCCGCTGGACAGCGTGGAGAGGGCGGACGCCGTGCTGGCCCAGGTGCTCCAGGCCGGCCTCACGGACGCCAAAATCATTGTGGATTGATCATCCCGTTCCGGGAAAATCTCAGAAGGTTGAGAGGGGAGTGCCTATGACCGCTGTCCGCATCCGCTTCGCCGCCATGCTGGCGGCCGCGCTGGTCGCGGCCGGCCTCGCGCCGACGGCGCGCGCCGCTACGATCGAGACGATCGGCAAGCAGGCCATCCTGGTCGACCTGTCGACCAACACGGTGCTGTTCGAGAAGAACGCGGACGAGCGCATGCCGCCCTCGTCCATGAGCAAGCTGATGACCCTCTACATGGTCTTCGAGGCGCTCAAGGAAGGCCGCCTGTCGTTCGACCACACGCTGCCGGTCAGCGAACGCGCGTGGCGCATGCAGGGCTCCAAGATGTTCGTGGAGCTGAACAACACCATCAAGGTGCTCGACCTCATCAAGGGCGTGATCATCCAGTCCGGCAACGACGCCTGCATCGTGCTGGCCGAAGGGCTGGCCGGCTCCGAGCAGGCCTTCGCCGAGAAGATGAACAAGCGTCTGAAGGAAATCGGGCTGAAGAGCACCAACCTGATCAACGCCACCGGCTGGCCCGATCCGAACCACTACATGACCGCCCGCGATCTCTCGATCCTGGCGGAGCATCTGATCCGCGACTTCCCCGAGTACTACTACCTGTTCTCGGAGAAGGAGTTCACCTACCACGGCATCAAGCAGGGCAACCGCAACCCGCTGCTGTACCGCAACAGCGCCGGCGTCGATGGCCTGAAGACCGGGCATACGGAGATCGCGGGCTACGGCCTCACCGCGTCGGGTGAGCGCGAGGGGCGGCGCCTGGTGCTGGTGATCAACGGCCTGCCGTCCATGCAGGCGCGCGCCGACGAAACCACCCGCCTGCTGGAATGGGGCTTCCGCGAGTTCAACGCGTACGCCCTGTTCAAGGCCGGCGACGCCATCGAGGAAGTGCCGGTCTGGCTGGGCGAGCAGAAGACGGTGCCGGTGACCGTGCCGAAGGACCTCAAGGTCACCATGGCGCGCGCCGATCGCGCGAACATGAAGGTGACGCTGGTCGCCAACCAGCCCGTCGCCGCTCCCGTCAAGAAGGGCGACACGGTCGGCAAGCTGGTGATCTCCGCCCCCGGCGCGCCCAGCAAGGAGGTGCCGGTGGTCGCCGCCAACGACGTGGAGAAGCTGGGCTTCGTCGGCCGTGCGTTCGCGGCGGCCAAGTACCTCGTGTTCGGCGCCGGCTCGTGACGCGCGGCCGGTTCGTCACGCTGGAAGGCGGGGAGGGGGCGGGCAAGTCCACCCAGCTCCGCCTGCTGGCGGATTCGCTGGCGTCCTGCGGCATCGACGTGGTGCTGACCCGCGAGCCCGGAGGCTCGCCGGGCGCCGAGGAGATCCGCCGCCTGCTGGTCTCCGGCGAGACCGGCCGCTGGGGCGGCATGACCGAGGCGCTGCTGCACACCGCCGCCCGCCGCGACCATCTTGAGCGCACGGTGTGGCCGGCGCTGGACTCCGGGCGCTGGGTGCTGTGCGACCGCTTCTTCGACAGCACCATGGCGTACCAGGGCTACGGCCTCGGGCTTGGGCGCGAGCCCATCGAGGCGCTGCAGCGCGTGGCGCTCGGCGATTTCCGTCCGGACCTGACTCTGATCCTGGACCTGCCCGTGGAGGCCGGTCTGGCGCGTGCCAATGCCCGGCGCGGCGGCGAGGACCGTTACGAGCGCATGGACCTGAGCTTCCACGCGCGCCTGCGCGGCGGCTTCCTCGACATCGCGGCGCGCGAGCCCGAGCGCTGCGCGGTGATCGACGCCGCCCACCCGGTGGAGACGGTGCAGGCCGCCATCCTGGACGTGGTGACGCGGCGGCTGACTCTGGGCACCTGAGTACCCACCTGTGGGCTCGGAGGTGAGCCCATGCGTGCAGCGATCCCGCTCGTCCTTGCCGTTCTTATCGCGAACCCGGCGTCCGCCGCGCCGCAGGACGCCTTCGGCGTCTGGCTGACCGCCAACCGCGAGGCTGCCATCGAGGTGCAGCCCTGCGGGGCCAAGGCCTGCGGCCGGTTGGTCTGGTACCTGGAGAAACGCTCCGGCCCCGACGCCGGACTCGACAGCAAGAACCCGTCGCCCGAGCAGCGCAGCCGCCGCCTGTGCGGCATCACCATGCTCGGGGGCTTCGCGCCGACGGCGACGGGCTGGGAGGGGGGCTGGGTCTACGATCCGGAGTCCGGCAACACCTACAGCGGCGCCATGGAGCCGGACAGTCCGGAGCAACTGCGCCTGCGCGGCTATGTCGGCATTCCCCTGTTCGGCCGCACCGAGGTGTGGACCCGCGCTCCGGCCAGCCAGCAGCGGTGCAAGTAGGGCGGGAGAGGGACTTGCGTCGCGCACCGCGATTACGCCACTGTGCCGACATGCTTGAAGGACCCGCCCCGTGAGCCGCGCCGCCAAAGCCGCCGAGCCCGTCGAGGTCGACGCGCTCGCCCCGCGCCGCAACCCGCACCTGACCGGTCACGCGGAGGCGGAGCGCACGCTGCTGGCCGCCTGGAACTCGGGGCGGCTGCCGCACGCCTGGCTGATCGGCGGGCCGCCAGGAATCGGCAAGGCGACTCTAGCCTTCCGCTTCGCGCGCTTCGTCCTGGCGCAGGGCGGGCAGGGTGGCGACGCCGGCCTGCTCGGCGCGCCCGCGCAGCCGGACTCGCTGCACCTCGACCCACAGCACCCGGTGTTCCGCCGCGTCTCCAGCGCCGGTCACGCCGACCTGCTGACGGTCGAGCGGCAGATGGACGAGAAGCGCGACCGTATGAAGCGTGACATCGCCGTGGACGACGTGCGCAAGATCGCGCCGTTCTTGCGCAAGACCTCGGCCGAGGAGGGGTGGCGCGTCGCCGTCATCGACGGCGCCGACCGCATGAACACGGCCGGCCTCAACGCCATCCTGAAGATCCTGGAGGAACCGCCGCCCGGCGCCCTGCTGCTGCTGGTTTCGGACAACCCCGGCGGGATGCTGCCGACCATCCGCTCGCGCTGCCGCAAGCTGGCGCTGAATCCGCTGGCCGAGGACGCAGTGGTCGGCCTGCTGGCGCAGCACCGGCCGGAGGTGGCGGAGGACGACCGATCCGCGCTGGCGCGCTTGGCCGAGGGGTCCATCGGGCGCGCCATCGCGCTGGCGGACGCCGGCGGGCTCGGTCTGTACCGCGAGCTGATTGGGCTGCTCGGCTCGCTGCCGAAGCTCGACATCCCCGCTGCGCACGCCTTCGGCGACAAGCTGACCCGCAAGCAGGATGACGGCCTGTACGAAACAGCCACCGACTTGCTGGTGTGGTGGCTGGCCCGCTTCGCCCGTGCCCTGGCACGCGGCGCTTGGCCGGCGGAGGTGGTGCCGGGCGAAGCCGCGTTGATGACCCGCTTGGCCCACGCCCGCAGCCTTGATCGCTGGGTGGAGGTGTGGGAAAAGATCGGGCGCCTTTTCGCGCGCGCGGAATCCGCAAATCTGGATCGCAAGCAGGTGGTGCTGAACGCCTTGTCCACCCTCGAGGCGGCGGCCACCTAACCAGTGCTGAGCACATTCGGGAGTGCACCGACCATGGCCGGGTCGAAGACCTATTACCTGACGACGCCGATCTACTATGTGAACGACGTGCCGCACATCGGGCACGCGTACACGACGCTGGCCTGCGACGTGCTCGCCCGCTTCAAGCGGCTGGACGGCTTCGACGTCAAGTTCCTCACCGGCACCGACGAGCACGGCCAGAAGGTCGAGAAGTCGGCGCAGGCCGCCGGCATCGCGCCGCAGGCCTTCACCGACCGGGTGTCGCAGAACTTCCGCGACCTTGTCGGGGTGATGAACTACTCCAACGACGACTTCATCCGCACGACCGAGCCGCGCCACGTCGCGTCGGTGCAGGCGCTGTGGAAGACGCTGCTGGACGCCGGCGAGATCTACCTCGGCAGCTACGCCGGCTGGTACTCGGTGCGCGACGAGGCGTTCTATGGCGAGGACGAGCTGACCACCACGCCCACCGGCAAGAAGATCGCCCCGACGGGCGCCGAGTGCGAGTGGGTGGAGGAGCCCAGCTACTTCTTCCGCCTGTCCGCGTGGCAGGACCGCCTGCTGGAGTTCTACGAAAAGAACCCCAACTTCATCCTGCCGCCCGGCAAGCGCAACGAGGTCGTCTCCTTCGTCAAGTCCGGCCTGAAGGACCTGTCGGTCAGCCGCACCACGTTCAAGTGGGGCATCCCGGTGCCCGGTGATGACGCGCACATCATGTACGTCTGGCTGGACGCGCTGACCAACTACATCACCGCCGTCGGCTATCCCGACACGGCCGGCGAATACGCCAAGTACTGGCCGGCCGACCTTCACATGGTCGGCAAGGACATCCTGCGCTTCCACGCCGTGTACTGGCCGGCCTTCCTCATGGCCGCCGGGCTGCAGCCGCCGAAGCGCGTCTTCGCGCACGGCTGGTGGACGATCGAGGGGCAGAAGATGTCCAAGTCGCTCGGCAACGTCATCGCGCCCGAGCAGTTGGTGACGACCTACGGCCTCGACCAGACGCGCTACTTCCTGCTGCGCGAGGTGCCGTTCGGCAACGACGGCGACTTCAGCCACGCCGCCATGGTGCAGCGGATCAACGGCAACCTCGCCAACGATTACGGCAACCTGGTCCAGCGCGTGCTGTCGATGATCAACAAGAACTGCGGCGCCCAGGTGCCACAGCCGGGCCCGTTCACCGAGGCCGACAACCGCCTTCTGGGTGCCGCGCACGCGCTGCTGCCGGTGGTGCGGACGGAGATCGACGTGCAGGCCTTCCATAAGGCCCTGGACGCCATCTGGGCCGTCATCGGCGACGCCAACCGCTACGTGGACGAGCAGGCGCCCTGGGCGCTGAAGAAGACCGACCCGCCGCGCATGGGCACGGTATTGTATGTGCTGGCCGAGACGATCCGCCACCTTGCCATCCTGACGCAGCCGGTGATGCCGGCGGCCTCGGCGAAGATCCTGGAGCAACTGGGGCAGGGGGAGGACGAGCGCGGCTTCGGCAACCTGGGCTCGGCCGGCGCGCTGAAGGGCGGCACGCCGCTGCCCGCGCCGCAGGGCGTGTTCCCGCGCTTCGTCGAGGAGCCGAAGGCCTGATGCTGGTCGATAGCCACTGTCACCTGGACTTCCCGGATTTCGCCGAGGAGCTGGACGCCGTCGTCGAGCGGGCGAGGGCGGCCGGGGTGGGGCGGATGGTCACCATCTGCACCTACCTGACCCGGTTCGAGCGCGTGCTGGCCGTCGCCGAACGCTTCCCGGACGTCTACTGCTCGCTCGGCGTCCATCCGCACCAGGCGCAGGAGGAGATGGCCGGCGTCTCGGTCGCGCGGCTGGTCGAGCTGGCCAAGCACCCCAAGGTGATCGGCATCGGCGAGACGGGCCTCGACTACTACTACGACATGAGCCCGCGCGACGTGCAGCAGGCGTGCTTCCGCCTGCACATCCGCGCGGCCATGAACACGGGACTGCCGTTGATCATCCACACCCGCGACGCCGACGACGACATCATGCGCATCGTCCGCGAGGAGGCTGCGGGGCAGCCGGTGAAGGGCTTGCTGCATTGCTTCAGCTCTGGCCGGCAAGTAGCTGAAGACGCTCTCGATTTCGGATTTTCCTTGTCGCTGTCCGGGATCGTCACGTTCAAGAAGTCCGACGATCTGCGCGCCATCGTCAAGGACGTGCCGCTCGACCGTATCCTGGTCGAGACCGACGCGCCCTACCTCGCCCCCATGCCCTACCGCGGCAAGCGGAACGAGCCGGCCTACGTTGCGCACACCGCCGCTGCGGTCGCCGCGGTCAAGGGCGTGGCGGCCGAGGAGATGGCGCGGATCACCACCGACAACTTCTTCCAGCTGTTCGATCGCGTTCCCCGGCCCGGTCCGGGGGGCGCCTGATGCGCGTCACCGTCCTCGGCTGCGGCGGCTCGTCGGGGGTGCCGGTCATCGGCAACCAGTGGGGGGACTGCGACCCGACCAACCCGAAGAACCGCCGGACACGCGCGTCGATCCTGGTGGAGCAGGGTGGGGCGGGCCTCCTGGTCGACACCTCGCCGGACCTCCGCCAGCAGCTCCTCGACGCCGAGGTGAAGCGCCTGGACGCTGTGCTGTGGACGCACAACCACGCCGACCACGCGCACGGCCTGGACGAGTTGCGCGAAATCTGCCGCCTCATGCAGGCGCCGTTGCCGGTCTTCGGCATGGCCAAGCATCTGGAGGACATCGCCCGGCGCTTCGACTACGCCTTCGTGCCGCTGAATCCGGGCGATCCGATCTACCGGCCGGTCCTGGTGCCGCACGCCATCGACGGGCCGTTCGAGGTGGCCGGGGTGCCGGTGGTGCCCTTCGTGCAGGATCACGGCTGGATGCCGACGCTGGGCTTCCGGTTCGGCCGCTTCGCTTATTCCACCGACGTGGTGCGGTTGGACGACGCGGCCTTCGCGGCGCTGGAGGGCGCCGAGGTCTGGATCGTGGACTGTGTACGGGTCGAGCCTCCGCACCCCGTGCACTCGCACCTCGCGCAGACGCTGGAATGGATCGAGCGCGTGAAGCCGAAGCGGGCCTACCTCACGCACATGAACCAGACCATGGACTATGAAGCCGTGCGGCGGATCCTGCCGCCGGGCGTCGAACCGGCGTACGACGGCTTGGTCATCGATCTCTGACGCTTATTCGTCGTCCATCACGTCTTCCGGCACCAGCACGGCCATGCGGCCGGCGATGAAGCGGTCTGCGGCGGCGCGGGCGGCCTGCTCGGCGGTCTTCGTGGGTAACTTGAAGTTTTCCTGATAAAGCTTTGATGTGGCGGCGATCGCGGAGGGCAGGGCAGCGGCGGCGGCCTTCTGCTGCGCCTCCGGCCAAACCTGATGGTCCTTCCAGCCGCGGAAGGCGGCGACCGCCTTGTCGCGCGCCTCGGCCGCCTTCTTCGCCTCGGGCGAGCGCGGCGCCTCCAGCAGCGTTCCCGGCGCCATCGAGGCTTGCAGGGTGTCGATGGCGAACTGCCGGTCGTAAGCGCTCCGGATGGTGAATTCCGGCCCCGGCCCGGTGGTCGGCTCCATCAGCGCAGCCAGCTTCTTCCATTCCGGCAGGTCGTAGATGGAGGGCACGTCGTGGCACAGCTCCGGCGTGTCGTCGCGGCTGCCGCCCCAGAACGGTCCGAACGCCTCGAAGGCGGACAGACCGTGCTTGGTGAACAGGAAGCATGGCGCATCCAGCTCGGTGGTGGACAGCGCGTGGCGCAGGAACAGCAGCACGCCCGTGGTGTCCGCCTTTGCGACGTCGCCGATTGTTCTCATTTCTTCAAGGAGTTCGCGGTCGTTCGTGAGATCGCGCTCGAGGATCTCGCGCGTCAGCCGGCCGATCTCCGCGTCCTTGTCGGGCACCGCCACCGTGCCGGTGTGGTACAGGTAGACCAGCCATGCCTTGGCCGCCGCACCGTCGTAGCGCTGCAGCGTGCCCGCGGCGGCCTTCGGATCCTTGGGGATGCCGGCAGCCACCGAGGCCAAGCGCTTCTGCGCCGCCTGGGACTGCGTCGCCACATCCTCGCTGCGCTTCTCGTAGAGCGCCGTGCAAGCCTTCGCCTTGGCCTTGTCGTCGCAGGTGCGGTCGCGCTCGGCCAGCCACGCCGACTGCGTCCGCTTGAGCGCGTCGTGGTCCGTGCGCGGCGTGTAGGCGACGAGCGTGCCGAACGCCTCGGCCAGCTGCTCGTCACGCGCCCGAAGGTCGGCGTTGCCGCACACCGTGCGCGCCACGGCGCTCGATGGCTTGCGGCAGTCGAGTCCCTGGGCGTGCACGGGCGCCGCCACGGCGCAGAGCGCGAGAACGAGGCCTGGGAACCAGGGGAGCGGTGAACGTGTCATGGAAGGAGGACCGCGCTTGCGGAGAGGGACGGCGGAGCTTAACCAACACCGGCCGCCACGGGAAGCGCGCACCGCCCTACTCACCCTTCACATTTATTTCCATAATATATCTTATACGATTTTTATTCGCATGTCGGGCGACGAGCTTTCACGCGACACGCCGGTCGGATAAGGTCGGTTCCCCGCCCGTTCCCCAGACCTGAAACCTCAGAGCTGACCATGGCCCGCAACATTGACCGCCTGCTCCACATCATGGCCCGCTTGCGCGACCCGCAGGGCGGCTGCCCCTGGGATCTCGAGCAGACCTACCGGACCATCGCGCCGCACACGATCGAGGAGGCCTACGAGGTCGCCGACGCCATCGAGAAAGGCGACATGACGGCGTTGCGCGAGGAACTGGGCGACCTGCTGTTCCAGGTCGTCTACTACAGCCAGTTCGCGCGCGAGGAAGGCCTGTTCGACTTCGAGGAAGTCGCCGGGGTGATCGCCGACAAGATGATCAGCCGCCACCCGCACGTCTTCGGCTCCGAGGAGATCCGCACGGCCGAACACCAGACCTCCCGCTGGGAAGAGCACAAGGCGGCCGAGCGCGCCGCCAAGGCCGCGGCGCAGGGGCAGGCCCCGCCCTCGGCGTTGGACGGGGTGATCGCCGGCCTCCCTGCCCTCACCCGCGCGCTGAAGCTGCAGAAGCGCGCGGCGCGCGTCGGCTTCGACTGGACCGACGCCCGCGACATCCTCGACAAGATCGAGGAGGAAGTCGGCGAACTGCGCGCGGAGATCGACGGCGGTGCCGCCCAGGAGCGCGTCGCCGACGAGCTGGGGGACCTGCTGTTCGCCCTGGTCAACCTCGCCCGCCGGCTGGAGGTCGATCCGGAAAGTGCGCTGCGCGGCACCAACGCCAAGTTCGAGCGCCGCTTCCATCGGATCGAGGACCTGCTCGGCCAGCAGGGCCGGAAGCCCGCCGACGCCACGCTCGACGAGATGGAGGCGTTTTGGCAGCAGGCCAAACGCGAGGAAGCGAAGTAGCGGTTCGCTATCATGGCCACCGCCCTTCTGATCTACGCGGGCGCCGCACTGGCGGAGATCGCCGGGTGCTTCGCGTTCTGGGCGTGGCTGCGGCTGGGTAAATCCGCGCTGTGGCTGCTGCCCGGCTTGGTCAGCCTGACGCTGTTCGCGTGGCTGCTCACGCGGGTGGACGCCGCCTTCGCCGGGCGCGCCTACGCGGCCTATGGCGGCGTCTACATCACCGCCTCGCTGGCGTGGCTGTGGGCGGTCGAAGGCAGCCGGCCCGACCGCTGGGATCTGGCCGGCGCGGCCGCCTGCCTGCTCGGCGCCGCGGTGATCCTGTTCGCCCCGCGCAGCACCTGACGCGCTCAGCCGTAGAGCGTGCCGTGCAACGCGGTCCAGCTGTCGCGGTCTGGGGCGATCATCACGCTGCCCTCCAGAACCGTGGGAGCGTAGGGACGGCCGTCCACCAGCGCTGCGTAACCGCCGGCCTCCGCGTGCAGCAGCATGCCGGCGGCGTGATCCCACGGCATCAGCTTGTGGTACACCGAGAAGTGGGCCACGCCGTCCAGCAGGCGCAGGTATTCGTGCGCGGCACAGGCGAGGCAGACGACCTCCTTCACGGCCGGCTTGCGCGCGTTCAGGCGAGCGGTGGTCACCTCGTCGGCGTAGCGGACGGACAGCGCGCCGACCATCTCCGCCACCGGCACCGGAGCCGCCACACGGAGCCGGCGGCCGTCCAGCCAAGCGCCCTGCCCCTTCGCGCCGACCGCGGTGCGGCCCGTGCACGGGTCGTGGATCCAGCCGGCCAGCGTCTTCCCACCCCGCACGTAGGCCACCATCACCGCGAAGGTCGGGTTGCCGCCGGCAAAGTTGATGGTGCCGTCGATGGGGTCGATGATCCACACCGGCTCATCGCCGAAGACCCGCTTCAGCACCGCCGGGTCGGCCGCCACCGCCTCCTCGCCCACCACGGTGCTGCCGGCCACGAGGTCGCGCAGGCGCGGGGAGAGCGCGCGTTCGGCGGCCTCGTCGGCAACGGTCACCAAGTCGGTCGGGCCGGTCTTCTGGCGGATGTCCTCCGTCGAGAGCTGGCGGAAATACGGAAGGATCTCGCTCTCCGCGACCTCCCGGATCAGGGCTGTGACGCGGTCGAGGTCGGGCAGCGGAGTGCGGGTCACGGTTTGGCCGGGGTCTTCTGTTTGGGATCGGATTTGCCGGTGGGCGGTTTCGGGGCAACAGGCTTTGGAGGAGCCAGTTCCATGGTGGCGCTGCCGTCCTGCGGCGGGCCGGGGAGCGTCACCTTGCCGTCCAGCCCCGCCTCCTTCATCGCCTTGACGAGCGCGTCGTAGGTGGCCTGATCGGCCGCGGGATTCGGCTCCGGCGGCGGGCCGACCAGCGGGCCGCCCACGGCGGGTTCGCGCGGCGCGTTGGGATCGGGCGGTGCAGGCGGTTCGGCCGCCTTGGCTTCCTTCTTCTCGGGCTCCGGCGGCGGCGCGGGAGGCGGCGGCGGGCGCCACTTCTTGAAGCACTCGACGAAGTCCTCGTCCTTGCACTGCTCGACCAGCAGCTCGCGTGGGTCAGGTCCGAGGACAATCGGAGCCGCAGACGCCAGCGGCATTTCCGGTGGCGCCTTGGGCAGCGGCGGTTCCGGCGAATCGTCCGCATCCTGGGCGAACGCCGGCACCGTGGTGAGCAGCAGGAGCAGGGCGAGGAGCACGCGCACGGGAGGAGTCACAAGCAAGAAGCGTCGGCGGCCATTATGGAACCGGCACGCCGCCGCCGCCACGGACAAATCCATGCCCCCTGCCCTTCTTCATCAACCGTCATGCCCGGGACAAGCGCCGGCCACGACGAAGGGAAATTACGCTTCCGCCGAGAAGCGCTTTTCGAAGCGCGCCAGATCGGCCGGGTCGAGCGCCACGTGAAGATGCGCGTGCGCCTCGTCGTCGCGGCGCTCCAGCACTTCGCCACGGTCGTACAGCCACGCCAGCGCAGCGCCGTTGCCGAGGTCGATGGACAGGTCCACCACGTGCCGGCCGCGGTTCATACGCTGGTCGAGCAGCGCGTCCAGCGCCTCGATCCCCTGCCCCGTCAGCGCCGACACGCACACCTGCCGCGGGTCGCGCCGGACCTGGGCGGCGAGAGCGTCGCGCTCCTCCGCATCCAGGCAGTCGATCTTGTTCAGCACCTCGACGACGCGGTCGTCGGTCTCCGGGTCGATGCCAATGTCGCGCAGCACCGAGGAGACGTCGTCGCGTTGCGCCTCGGTGTCCGGATGCGAGATGTCCCGGACGTGCAGGATGATGTCGGCTCCGTCGACCTCCTCCAGCGTGGCGCGGAACGCCTCGACCAGATGGTGCGGCAGGTCGGAGATGAAGCCCACCGTGTCCGACAGGATCACCTTGCGCCCGGACGGCAGAGTCACCTGCCGCATGGTGGGGTCCAGCGTGGCGAACAGCAGGTCCTTGGCAAACACGTCGGCGTTGGCCAGCCGGTTGAACAGCGTGGACTTGCCGGCGTTGGTGTAGCCGACCAGCGCCACCACCGGGTACGGCACCTTGGCGCGCGCCTTGCGGTGCAGGCCGCGGGTGCGCCGGACGTCCTCGAGTTCCTTCTTGATCTTGATGATGCGGTCGCCGATCAGGCGGCGGTCCATTTCCAGCTGCGATTCGCCGGGGCCGCCGAGGAAGCCGAAACCGCCGCGCTGGCGTTCCAGGTGGGTCCACGACCGCACGAGGCGCGACTTCTGGTAGGTCAGCGACGCCAGCTCGACCTGCAACTGGCCTTCGCGGGTGCGGGCGCGGGCGCCGAAGATTTCCAGGATCAGGCCGGTGCGGTCGATGACCTTGGCCTTGACGCCCTTCTCCAGGTTGCGCTGCTGCACCGGGCTGAGCGCGTGATCGATGACGACCAGCGTCGCTTCGCTCTCCTCCACCACTTGGGCGAGGTGCTCCACGGTGCCGGAACCGAGCAGCGTGGAGGGATGCGGCCGGCTGACGCGCGCGCACTCGGCGTACACGACCTCCAGCTCGATGGCCTTGGCGAGGCCGACGGCCTCTTCCAGGCAAGCCTCCGGCGCGCGCGGCGCCTCGTGGGCGTCGCGGAGCACCGGGTGAACGACGATGGCGCGGCCGGAGCCGTGCGATTCGCGGGAGTCGCCGCCGGGCGGCGTACCGTTCGAGAAGCCGTTAATTGCCTTCACCTTCCTTGGGCGGTTCGAAGAGCTGGATCGGATGCGCCGGCATCACGGTGGAGATCGCGTGCTTGTAGACCAGCTGCGAATGCGCGTCCCGCCGCAGCAGGACAGAGAAGTTGTCGAACCAGGTGATGATGCCCTGAAGCTTGACGCCATTCACCAGGAAGACCGTCACGGGAGTCTTGTTCTTTCGGACGTGGTTGAGAAAGACGTCCTGCACATTCTGGCTTTTTTCAGACATGTCGGTGTGCCCCCTTCTTCAATGTTTATTGGGGCTCCTCAAGAGCCCACTCCCCGCACCAGGCTTTATCGTTCAGTCTGCCGAACCCGTCCCATCCGGAGCTTGCACGGATATGGTATCACCGATACGCCGCACCAAGCCACTCAGCGTGTCACAGGTGTCATATCGATGCGCCGGCGGGAAACGGCCGAAGCCCTCCCCCTCCGCGACGCCCACCAGAACCGGTACCAGTCCGGCGGCGTGGGCGCATTCCATGTCGATGTCGGCGTCCCCGATGAACCACACCTCGCGCGACGGCGCAATCCCCGATGGTGCAAGGGCCATGTGCACGGGCGCGCAGTGCGGCTTGTCCGCCTCGGCGTCCTGGGCGCCGACCAGACGGCCGAAGAAGCGTGTCCAGCCCAGCTTGTCCGCCTCGGCGCGCAGGAAGCGTCCCGTCTTGTTCGACACCACCGCTTGGTAGACGCCGCGCGCGGCGAAGCTCTCCAGCAGGGCCTCGGCGCCGGGAATCGGCCGCAGGTGGTCCAGGTGGTGGGCCTCGAAATAGGTGTAGAACTGGTCGCGCGCCTCGGTCCAGCGCTCGCCGAAGATGCGCGGAAAGCTGTCGCGCAGCGACTGCTTGATCCGCTCGCGCGACTCTTCTTCGGTCCATGGCCGCAGGCCGTGCTGTTCCAGGGCGTGGTTCAGCGCGGCGCGAATCGTGCCCCAGTTGTCGACCAGGGTGTTGTCCCAGTCGTACAGCACCGCACGCGGCAGCGCCGGCGACTCGGTCGAGGTGTGGTTCACAGGCGCCCCCGCAGAACGTCGTCGATGTAGGCCCGCCGCAGGCCGAGCGCAACCGGACCGGGCTTGCCGGTGCCGATGGCCTGCCCGTCGATGCGCGTGACCGGCAGCGCGAAGGTGCCGGCGGACGACACGAACGCCTCACGGGCTGCCAGGGCCTCGGCCACAGTGAACGGCCGCTCCTCGACCGTCAGCTCGGCCGCACGCGCGAGCCGCAGCAGCGCCAGACGGGTGACGCCGTTGAGAATCTTGTGGCTCGGCTCGCGGGTGACCAGCGTGCCCTCGGCCATGACGATCCAGGCGTTGGAGGAACAGCCTTCGGTCACGGTGCCGTCCGGATCGACCATCCATGCCTCGAACGCGCCGGCCTCCGCCGCCTGCTGCTTGCCGAGCACCTGGGCCAGCAGGCCGGTGGTCTTGATGTCGCGGCGGCCCCAGCGGATGTCGGGGATGGTGATGACCGGAACGCCCTCTTCCAGCTGTCCCGGCTGCGTCCAGCGCTGCACGCGGCGCGTGGTGACCACCAGCGACGAGGGACGCGGCGATGGGAAGCGGAAGTCGCGCGGCGCCACGCCGCGGCTGACCTGCATGTAGACGGCGCCGTCGTGGATGCCGTTGCGGCGTGCCAGCTCGCGCATGACGCGCTCCAGCACCGGACGGTTGACCGGCCAGGGAATGCGCAGCGCGTTCAGGCTGCGGTCCAGCCGGTCGAGGTGGCCGTCCATGTCGGCGAAGCGTCCGCCGAGGATGGTGACGACCTCGTACACCCCGTCGGCGAGCTGGAAGCCGCGGTCCTCGATGTGGACCGCCGCACGGTCGTGCGGCAGATAGCGGCCGTTGACGTATGCCCATCGAGCCATCGGTTTCTTCGTTCTTCTTCGTTCTCTGACCCGGGGAGATAACAGCGTGTCTCAACCATCCGCACCCCCAACGGGCACGGATGGCTGACGTTAACATCAAGCCGCTGACGCACCAAGCGCCGAGGGGCATCAGTCGATGAAGGCCTTCCCCTTTTCGTTGCCGTGCACGCCCAGGCTCTTCAGCTTGCGGTGCAGGGCGGAGCGCTCCATGCCGACGAAGGCGGCGGTGCGCGAGATGTTGCCGCCGAATCGGGTGACCTGGGCCAGCAGGTATTCGCGCTCGAACACCTCGCGCGCCTCGCGCAGCGGCAGTCCCATGATCTCGCCGCCCTTGTCCCACTTCAGCACGGTGGGGGTGATGGCGCCGATCTCCGGCGGCAGCATGTCGGCGCGGATCGGCTCCTTGTGGTCGCCCTGCGCCATGATCAGCAGCCAGTCCACCACGTTGCGCAACTGGCGCACGTTGCCCGGCCAGTCATAGGCCTGCAGCGCCGCCATGGCGTCCTCGCCGAACTCGCGCGCCGGCAGGCCGGCGGCCTCGGCGGAGCGCAGCATGAAGTGCTTGGCCAGCAGCGGGATGTCCTCGCGCCGTTCGGCCAGCGCCGGCACCCGGATCGGCACGACCGCGAGGCGGTAGAAGAGGTCCTGGCGGAACCGTCCGTTCTCGATCTCCGCCTGGAGGTCGCGGTTGGAGGTGGCGATGACGCGCACGTCCACCTCGACCCGGTGGCCGCCGCCGACGCGCTCGAAGGTCTGCTCCTGGAGCGCGCGGACGATCTTGCCCTGGGTCTCCAGCGGCATGTCGGCCACCTCGTCCAGCAGCAGCGTGCCGCCGTGCGCCTGCTCGAAGGTGCCGATCTTGCGACCGCCGCCATCCACGCCGCCCTCGGTGCCGAACAGCTCGATCTCCAGCCGGTCGGGGCGCATGGTGGCGCAGTTCAGGCCGACGAAGGGGCCGGTGTTGCGGCGCGAGCGCTGATGGATCTGGCGGGCCACCACCTCCTTGCCGGAGCCGGCGGGGCCGGTGATCAGCACGCGGCTGCCGGTGGGGGCGACCTTCTCGATGCTCTGGCGGACGTGCGTGATGGAGGTCGAGCGGCCGATCAGGTCCACGTCGCCGCCGGCGCGCAGGCGCAGTTCCTCGTTCTCGCGCCGCAGCCGGGCGGCCTCGATGGCGCGCTCGACCATCAGCAGCAGGCGGTCGGCCTTGAACGGCTTCTCGATGAAGTCGTAGGCGCCGATCTTGATGGCGCTGACCGCGGTCTCGATGGTCCCGTGGCCGGAAATCATGATGACCGGCAGGTTCGGGTGATCCCGCATCAACTGCTCGAGGATCTGCAAGCCGTCGAGCCGGCTGCCCTGCAGCCAGATGTCGAGGACGACGAGGTTCGGCCGCCGCGCGGCGACCTGGGTGAACGCCTCGTCGGCGTTGGCCGCCTCGCGCGTCTTGATTCCTTCGTCGTTCAGGATGCCCGCGATGAGCATCCGGATGTCCGACTCGTCATCGACGATCAGAATGTCATGAGCCATTGGCTGCCCGCCTCTGTTCACCGCCGGTCTGCGCCGGCCTCTCGTCCGCGGCCCCGGACACCCCGAGGGGCTCCGCCGCCGCGGTGTTGCGTGGGATGACCAGGGCGACGCGTGCGCCGCCCTCCGGACGGTCGTCGAGCGTCAGCTCGCCGCCGTGGTCCTCCATGATCTTCTTGACGATCGCCAGTCCCAGCCCGGTGCCCTTGGCACGGGTGGTGACGTACGGCTCGGTCAGCCGGTGGCGCTCATCCTGGGGAAGCCCCTTGCCGTTGTCTTCGACGACCAGCGCCACGCGCTCGGCGTCCGCGTCGATGCGCACGCCGACGTGGCCCGGCGGCAGGTCCGCTCCGCCCTCCGGCGCCGGACGGCCCTCGATGGCGTCCACCGCGTTCTGCAACAGGTTGGTCAGCGCCTGGCTGATCTGCCGGGAGTCGCAGGCGACCGTCAGCGGCCCCGGCGGCAGCTGCACGTCGAACTTCACCTTGCCGGCGTGCGCGCTGGTTTGCAGGAACACCGCCTGCCGGACGAGGTCGTTGACGTTGACCGGCTTCATCACCGGCTGCGGCATGCGCGCGAAGGCCGAGAACTCGTCCACCATGCGGCGGATGTCGTCCACCTGCCGGACGATGGTGTCCGTGCACATGGTGAACACCTCGGTGTCGTCCGGGGTGATCTGCTTCAGGTACTTGCGGCGCAGCCGCTCGGCCGACAGCTGGATGGGGGTGAGCGGGTTCTTGATCTCGTGGGCGATGCGGCGCGCCACGTCGGCCCAGGCCGCCTTGCGCTGCGCCGACACCAGCTCGGTGATGTCGTCGAAAGTGACGACGTAGCCGCGGATCTCCCCTCCCCCGGCCTCGGCGCTGATGCGCACCAGCAACGTGAGCGGCGCGGCGCCCGGACGGCGGATCTGCACCTGCTCCTGCACGGGGCGGCCGGGACGGCGCGGCGCGTTGTCGAGCAGTTCCCCCATCTCCGGCGACAGCTCGACGAGGCGGCGGCCGATCAGGGTCTCCGGATCCTCGACACCCAGCAGGCGGGCTGCCGAAAGATTGGGCAGATTGATGATTCCGTCGGCATCCAGGCCGATGACGCCGGCGGTGACGCCGCCCAGCACCGTCTCGGTGAAGCGGCGGCGCTGGTCGAGCTGGCTGTTGGCCTGGAGAAGCTCGCGCCGCTGGCTCTCGATCTCGGTGGTCATGCGGTTGAAGGCACGCGACAGCAGCGCCAGCTCGTCCTCGTCGCGCGGCTCGGAGACGCGGACCTGGAGGTCGCCGGCGCGCACCCGCTCGGCCGCGCCGATCAGCGCGGAGATCGGGCGGGCCAGCCGGGTGGCGAAGTTCAGCCCGGCCCACACCGCCGCCATCAGCAGCAGCAGCGCGACGATGACGAAGATCGCCGTGAAGGTGATCTGCAGCGAGCCGCGCTGACCCTCCAACTCGGTGTAGGAGGTGACCGCGCCCTTGGCGGCGGCGTAGTGCTGCAGCACCTTCGCCTCCACCACACGGCCGACGTACAGATAGGTGTCGACGAAGCGGTCCAGGCGGATCAGCGCGCGCACCCGGTCGTCGTTCTCGTGCACGATCAGCACGACTTCGCCGTTGCGCGCCTGCTCCAGGTTGGTGTCGGGAATGGGGTCGAACTCCAGCGCGAAGCTGAAGCCGGAGCGGGCCAGGATGCGCCCGGTGGTGCCGTGGAAAACGATGGCCTCGGACAGCGCGCGCAACGCCGCCTGGGTGGAGACGACCTGATCGAAGCGCTCCGGATCGATGGACAGCCGCACCGCCTCCTGGTTCAGGTCGTTGGCCATGGCCAGCGCGTCGGCGCGGATGTTCTGCTGGTGCTCGTGCAGATAGGCGCTCGCCACCTGCAGGGACTCATGCACCGCCGTACGCACCTTGTCGCTGAACCAGGACTGGACGCCGACGTAGAAAAAGATCGCCGAGAACGCCGCCACCACGATGGCCGGAGCCACCGCCAGCAGGCTGAACACCGCGACCAGCCGCACATGCAAGCGCGAGCCCGCCATGCCGCGCCGGTGCCCCATCCAGATCTGCACGATGCGGCGCGCCACCAGCGCGGCCAGCAGCAGCAGCAGGACCATGTCGAGGATAAGCAGCAGCGTGACCGTACGCGGGTTCGAGCCGCCGAACGCCGCCGTCTCGGTCAGCGCGCCGTAGGTGGCGAAGCCGGCGGCGATCGCCGCCAGGCTGAGCGCCACCGCCAGCCGCTTGGCGAGGCCGACCCGACTGGCCCACCGCGAGAGCTGGGTCCAGAAGGTCGACGGTCGGTCCGCCGTCTTGTCGTGCGTCTGAAGCGCCATGGATACCGGCCAAGGATGTTGCCGGAAAGGTACACACCTGTGGCGGACCTGCCAAGCGCGTTCAAGGTCATACCGCGAACGGCTCCATTGCAAGGTGCAAAGGAGCCGTTCGGATGCGTCCGCCTTTCGGCGGTGTCACATGATTATCACGGGCGATGCTACTTGAGGCCGCGGACCACCTGGATGTCCAGCTCGCGGATCTTCTTGCGCAGCGTGTTCCGGTTCAGCCCCAACAGCTCCGCAGCCTTGATCTGGTTGCCGCGGGTCGCCGACAGGCTGAGCGAGATCAGCGGCCTCTCCACCTCCCGCAGGACACGGTCGTACAGACCGGCGGCCGGCACCCCATCCTTATGGGCGGCGAAATAATCCTTAAGATGGCGCTCGACGGCGGAGCCCAGGCCTTCGCTCTGCGTCTCCTCGACGACCGGCGCGGCCGGGGTGGCGTCGGCCAGCTCCGCCTCGATGACGTCGACGCCGATCACCTCCTGGGAGTACAGGGCGGCGAGGCGGCGTACGAGGTTCTCCAGCTCGCGTACGTTGCCCGGCCAGCGGTAGCGCTTCAGGCGCTCCATGGCGCCCTGGTCGATGCTCTTGTTGGGCAGCCCCTGCGCGACCGCCTGGTTCAGGAAGTGGCGGATCAGCAGCGGCACGTCCTCCGTACGCTCGCGCAGCGGCGGCAGGCGGATCGGCACGACGTTCAGGCGGTAGAACAGATCCTCGCGGAACAGGCCCTGGCGGGCCAGCGTCCGCAGGTCGCGGTGGGTGGCGGCGATGATGCGTACGTCCGTCTTGATGGGCGTACGCCCGCCGACGGTGGTGTACTCCCCCTCCTGCAGGACGCGCAGCAGGCGCGTCTGCGCCTCCAGCGGCATGTCGCCGATCTCGTCGAGGAACAGGGTGCCGCCCTGCGCCTGCTCGAACCGGCCGGTGGAGCGGTTGGTGGCGCCGGTGAAGGCGCCCTTCTCATGACCGAACAGCTCGGACTCGATCAGCTCGCGCGGGATCGCCGCCATGTTGATGGCGACGAACGGGCCGTTGCGGCGCTTGCCGTAGTCGTGCAGCGCGCGCGCCACCAGCTCCTTGCCGGTGCCCGACTCGCCGGTGATCATCACCGTCAGGTCGGTGCCCATCAAACGGGCAAGCACACGGTAGATCTCCTGCATCGCCGGCGAGCGGCCGATGACGGGGAGCTGCTCCTCCTCCAGGCTGTCGTTGGCCGGCTCGGCCTTGGTCTGGTGCGCGTTCAGCGCGCGCTCGACCACCGAGACCAGCTCCTTCAGGTCGAAGGGTTTGGGCAGGTACTCGAAGGCGCCGCGCTCGGCCGCCTTCACCGCGGTGATCAGGGTGTTCTGCGCGCTCATCACGATGACGCGCAGGTCGGGACGCAGCTTCTTGATGCGCGGGATGAGGTCCAGCCCGTTCTCGTCGGGCATGACCACGTCGGTGATGACCAGGTCACCCTGGCCGTCGGACACCCAGCGCCACAGGGTGGAGGCGTTGCCGGTGGTGCGGACCTCATGACCGAGACGCGCCAGCGCCTGCGTCAGGACGGTGCGGATCGCGCGGTCGTCGTCCGCGACAAGGATCGTCGCCTGACTCATCAGCGCGGCCCCCGCTCGGCTCGACCCGCGACACCCTCCCCAGGACCTTGCGATTCATCGTACATGGGCAGCGACACCTTGAAGACGGTACGGCGCGGCTGGCTGTCGAATTCGATGACGCCGCCGTGATCGCCGATGATCTTCGCCACCAATGCAAGACCAAGGCCAGTTCCGTTGACCTTTGTGGTCACGAACGCATCGAACAGGTTGGTGCGCAGGTCTTCGGGGATTCCATCGCCGTTGTCCTGCACGGAAACCAGCAACGGCAAGGGAAGCCGCGTATCGCCGCCCGGCAGCGCCATGCGCACGCCGTGCTGGTAGGCGGTGGACAGCACGATCTCGCCGCCCTGCTCCGGGCAGGCCTCTGCCGCATTTTTAATCAGGTTGAGGAAGACTTGGATGAGTTGGTCGCGGTTGCCCAGCACCGGCGGCAGCGATGGGTCGTAGCGCTCGACGAAGCGGATGTTCCGGCCGAAGCCGTTCTGCGCGATCTTGCGGACGTGCTCCAGCACCGTGTGGATGTTCACCGGCCCGCGCTCCAGCGGGCGGTCGGAGAACACCTCCATGCGGTTGACCAGCGCGACGATGCGGTCGGCTTCGTCGCAGATCAGCCGGGTCAGCACGCGGTCCTGCTCGCTGGCGTTGTCCTCCAGCAGCTGGGCGGCCCCGCGGATGCCGGACAGCGGGTTCTTCACCTCGTGCGCCAGCATGGCGGCCATCGCCGTCACCGAGCGCGCCGCGTTGCGGTGGGTCAGCGAGTTGTCGATCTTGCGGGCCAGAGAGCGCTCGTGCAGCGTCACGATCATGTGGTCGGAGCCGTCGCCCATCGCCGCCACCTGGGCCGTCACCGTGTGCGGGCCGATGCGCGGGGTATCGATGGTGATGCCCTCCTGCGAGGCGCGCAGGCTGCCGCGTTGCGCCTGGGCCAACAGCAGCAGGACCGGGCTGTCGGGGTTCAGTAGGTCGGCCAGCCGCATGCCTTCGATCATGCTGGCGCTGACGTCGAAGAACTCCTGCGCCTCGATGTTGACGAAGCGGATCTCTCCGCCCCCGTCCACCACCAGCACCGGGTCGGGCAGCGCGTTGAGCACCGCGTGCGGATCCACCGCGCCGGAGCCGGCGGAGCGGAGCGGAAGGCGCGGCGCACGCCGCGTTGCCGACGTGGCCATGCGCGACGACATCAGGCGGCCATCCTCTCGATCACGGGGGTGTAGAAGCGCCGGATCCGCTCGCGGACCGCGTCGGCGCCGTCGATCTGGTTGATCTCCTGGCGGAACTCGGCCGAGCCCTGCAGGCCCTTGGAGTACCAGGAAATGTGCTTGCGCGCGACGCGCACGCCCGGTTCAGTGCCGTAATGGCTGAGCATGGCGTCGAAGTGCTCCAGGAGGGTGGCCAGTTGCTCGTGCAGCGGCGGATCGGGCAGGCGCTCGCCGGTGCGCAGGTAGCGCATGACCTGCGCGGGAAACCACGGCCGGCCGTAGCAGCCGCGGCCGATCATTACGCCGTCGGCGCCGGATTCGGCCAGCGCGTGGTCGACGTCCTCGAAGGTTTCGATATCGCCGTTGACCACCACGGGGATCGATACGGCCTCCTTGACCCTGCGGACGAAGGCCCAGTCGGCGGTGCCGTTGTACATCATCTGCCGCGTGCGGCCGTGGATGGTGATCATCTTGATCCCGGCCTCCTCGGCGATCTTCGCAAGGCGCGGCGCGTTGAGGCTGGCGTGGTCCCAGCCCATGCGGGTCTTCAGCGTGACCGGGACGTTCACCGCCTTGACCGTCGCCTCCAGAATGCGGCCGGCCAGCGGCTCGTCGCGCATCAGCGCCGAGCCGGCGTAGCCGTTGACCACCTTCTTCACCGGGCAGCCGAAGTTGATGTCAATCACGGCAGCGCCGCGATCCTCGTTCAGCTTGGCCGCCTCGGCCATCACCAGCGGCTCGCAGCCGGCGAGCTGCACCGCCATCGGGAACTCCTCCGGCACCGTTTCGACCATGCGCAGGGTCTGGCGGTTCTCGCGGATCATCGCTTGGCTGGCGACCATCTCGGACACGACAAGGCCGCACCCGGTGCGCTTGACCAGACGGCGGAACGGCAGGTCGGTGACGCCCGACATGGGGGCAAGGATCACCGGATCCGACAAGGTGAGGGAACCGATCTGAATGGCCATTTCATTTGCCCAATTCGTGGGCGCATTGATGGTTTGCTGGGATTTTGGGCACGATACACGTGGTCTGACCAGTATGCAAGCGCGTGCGGCGCAGCACATCTGCAGACTTTGACAACTGTCGGTCAACCCAACAGCACGTCTGCCACGAACTTGACGCCCAAATAGGCAAGCGTGAGTAAAAGATAGGCAATCAGCACCAGCCTCGCGGCGGTGCGTCCTCTCATGCCCGTTCGTATATGCACGAACAGCAGGCCGCCAATGACGAGGAAAGTGGCAAGCGAGAACAGCGTTTTGTGGTCGAGGCGCAGCGCGACGCCCTGCTCGTAGTGCAGGACCGCCATGCCGGTGGCGAGGCCGGCGCCGAGCACCGCCTCCGACGCACCCAGCAGGCGGACCTGCAGGCGCTCGCTTTCCGCCATAGGCGGCAGGAAGCGGGTCAGGGCGGTCGGCCGCTTGGCCTTCAACGCGCGCTCCTGGAGGAAGGCGGCGAGCGATGCGACGGCCGCCAGCGTCAGCAGGGCGTAGGTGACCACCGAGACGGCGATGTGCGCGTCGATCCAGATTCCCGGCGCGCCGCCGCGCAACACCGGCGCCCGCGTTCCCTCAGCCAGCGTCGCCACCGTGGCGACGGCGACGAGGTACGGCAGCAGCAGCGGCGACAGGCGCCACGCCGAGCGGGTCAGGACGCACAGCACGGCGAACAGCACCATGCAGGCGGCGATGGTCACCCACAGCGCGGTCGGCAGCCCGGTCGTCCAGACGCCTCCCACACGCACCGCGGCCCACGCCACCGGGCCGAACACCGCCAGCGCCAGTGCCCCCCAGAACATGGCCGAGCGCCCCTGCTCCCCGGCCCCGCCGACGGCGCGGTAGGGGTAGAGCGAGGCAGGCAGCAGCGCCAGCAGCGCCGTCAGGCTGAAGACGAGGTTCTGAGACATCACCCTTTCCTGCCCCAGCCCTTGGCGGAGCACCCGGGACAGGCTAGGCTCCGCCGCGTCGCCGTCAAGTCGCAAATCACCAGCGGATCCTTCCCGTCATGCCCACCTGCATTGCGCTGATCGTCGCCGGCGGTTCCGGCCAGCGCTTCGGCGCCGAACGCCCGAAACAGTACCACGATCTCGCCGGCCGGCCGGTGCTCCGCCGCACGGTGGAGGCGTTCCTGCGCCATCCCGCGGTCAACGGCGTGCAGGTGGTGATCCAGCCGGCGCACCGCGACCTCTACGACGCCGCGGTCGCCGGCCTGGACCTGCCGGAGCCGGTGGCCGGCGGCGCCACACGGCAGGACTCGGTGCGCAACGGACTGGAGGCCCTTCCCTCCCCCGACCTCGTGCTGATCCACGACGCCGCCCGGCCGCTGATCGACGCCGACACCATTCAGGCGGTGATCGACGCGCTTGCAGAGGCGCCCGGCGCGCTGGCCGCGGTGCCGGTGGCCGACACGCTCAAGCGCGGCGACGGCGGGCACGTCGTGGGAACCGTCGACCGCACCGCCCTGTGGCGGGCGCAGACGCCGCAGGGCTTCCGCTATCCCGAGATCCTGGCGGCGCACCGCGACGCCAGCGGGCTCGATCTCACCGACGATGCCGCGGTGGCCGAGCGGGCCGGGCTGCAGGTTCGGCTGGTGCACGGCAACGAGGAGAACTTCAAGGTGACCACCCAGGACGACCTGATCCGCGCCGAGCGCCTCGTCCTGCAGTCCCTTTGGGACGTGCGCACCGGCACCGGCTTCGACGTGCACCGCTTCACGGAAGGCGACGCGGTCGTGCTGTGCGGCATTCGGGTGCCGCACACGCATCGACTGGAGGGGCACTCCGACGCCGACGTCGGGCTGCACGCGCTGACCGACGCGATCCTGGGCGCCATCGGCGACGGCGACATTGGCAGCCACTTCCCGCCCAGCGACCCGCGCTGGCGCGGCGCCGACAGCGGCCGGTTCCTCCAGCACGCCGCGGAGCTTGTCCGTGAACGGGGCGGCGTCATCGCGCACGCCGACGTCACGCTGATCTGCGAACGCCCGAAGGTCGGCCCCCACCGCGCGGCCATGGTGGCGCGGGTGGCGGAACTGCTGGGCATCGCCGCCAATCGGGTCAGCGTCAAGGCGACGACCACCGAGCGCTTGGGCTTCACCGGCCGCGGCGAGGGCATCGCCGCGCAAGCGGTGGCGACGGTGCGGCTTCCGGGATAGGATGAGCCTTCCACAGCCGGGGAGTCCCATGTTCCCTGACCACATCCGCGAGCTGGCGGCCAAGCTGCTGGCCGAGTACGGCCTGTCGGGGCGCATGGTCGCCGCCGCCGAGTCCTGCACCGGCGGCCTGATCGCAGGCGCGATCACCGACATTCCCGGCTCCTCGAAGGTCTTCGACCGCGGCTTCGTCACCTACACCAACGTCGCCAAGTCGGAGATGCTGGGCGTGCCGCCGAGCCTCATCATGGCGCACGGCGCGGTCAGCGCCGAGGTGGCGGTGGCCATGGCGGTGGGCGCCCTGGCGAAGTCCAAGGCCGACGTGACGGTGGCGGTCACCGGCGTCGCCGGGCCGGACGGCGGCACCGATGCGAAACCGGTCGGGCGCGTCTACATCGCCACGGCGGTGCGCCGCGGCCCGGCGAAGGCGCGCGAGTACACCTTCTCCGGCGACCGCCAGGAGGTGCGGACGCAGACCGTGGAATGCGCGCTGGAGCGCCTGCGCGCGGCGCGGCCGGTGCTGACCTGATCTAGGCCGCGGTCGTGGCGCGCGCCGCAGTGTCGGCGCCATAGAGCTGGGCGGCCCGCGTCTCGAACGCCTGCACCATGCGCTTGACCGCCTCGTTGAACAGCACGCCCATGATCTTTTGCAGGATCGCCGAGCGGAACTCGAAATCCACGAAGAAGTCGACGCACACGCCGCGCTCGTGCGGCGTGAAGATCCAGTGGTTGTTCAGGTACTGAAACGGCCCGTCGGTGTACTGCACGTCGATGCGCTTCGCCGCCTCGTTCAGCTCGACGCGCGAGGTGAAGCGCTCGCGCACCATCTTGAAGCCGATGACCAGGTCCGCGTACATCACGTTGCCCTCGCGCTTGCGGATGCGCGAGGCCATGCACCAGGGCAGGAACTCCGGGTACTTGTCCACGTCGGCGACCAGACGGTACATCTGGTCGGGGGTGTAGGGCAGGACCTTCTTTTCCGCGTGCGTCGGCATTCCGTCGTTCCCCGTCTCCTCAGCCGGCCGCCGCGGCGAGTTTCGCCTCGCGGGCGGCGCGCAGGCGCTCGAAGTCGGCGCCCGCGTGATAGGACGAGCGCGTCAGCGGGCTCGCCGCCACCATCAGGAAGCCCTTGGCGCGGCCGAGGCGCGTGTAGCCCTCGAACTCCTCCGGCGTCACGAAGCGGTCGACCGCCGCGTGCTTCGGCGTCGGCTGGAGGTACTGGCCGATGGTCATGAAGTCAACGTCCGCAGCGCGCAGATCGTCCATCACCTGCCCCACCTCCTCCTTCGTCTCGCCGAGGCCGACCATGATCCCCGACTTGGTGAAGACCGAGGGGTCCAGCTCCTTCACGCGGGACAACAGCTGCAGCGAGGTGAAGTAACGCGCCCCCGGGCGGATCGTCGGATACAGCCGCGGCGCGGTCTCAAGGTTGTGGTTGAAGACGTCCGGCCGGGCCTCGACCACCACCTCGACAGCGCCCTTCTTCTTCTGGAAGTCGGGGGTGAGGATCTCGATGGTCGTGCTCGGCGACGCGGCGCGGATGGCGCGGATGGTGCGGGCGAAGTGCTCGGCCCCGCCGTCCTCCAGGTCGTCGCGGTCCACCGAGGTGACCACCACGTGGTGCAGCTTCAGCTGGGCAACCGCCTCGGCGACGTTCTCCGGCTCGTGTGGATCGAGCAGGTTGGGCTTACCGGTCTCGACGTTGCAGAAGGCGCAGCCGCGCGTGCAGATCGAACCGAGAATCATGAAGGTGGCGTGCTTGTGCTTCCAGCACTCGCCGATGTTCGGGCAGGCCGCCTCCTCGCACACCGTGTGGAGCTTGAGGCCGCGCATCAGTTGGCGGGTCTCGTGGTACTCCTGGCTCATCGGCGCCTTGACGCGGATCCAGGCGGGCTTGCGCTGGATCGGGTTGTCGGGCTTGTGGGCCTTCTCCGGGTGGCGGAGCTTCTCGGTCTGGTCGGCCGCGGTCATGACGGTACGAACTCCCATCGGTCCGGCGGTCGGCCGGGCCGTTTCAAAGGGCGGACGGCGCTCAGGCGCGCCACTCCGGCGGAAACAGATCGGCCGGATAGGCCGGATCGAGAGCCTGGTCAAGGGTGAAGGGCGGATCGGCCGGGAAGCGGGCGAGGTCGACCTCCGCCTCCAGGGCTGCCATTTCACGGGCGTCGGCGTAGATGGTGCCGAACTCCTCACGGGCGACCGGGCGCAGGCTGGGGCTCTGCCTCAGCCGCTTCTTCAGCATCCTGCGCTGCTCGACGATCGTGAGGCGCCACGGCCTTGCGCAGTGCCCCAGCAATTCCGGGCAATACAGCCATTTGAGCAGATGCGTGACCAGCACCGTCAGGCG
The DNA here is from genome assembly GCF_050789165.1 of Azospirillum sp. NCBI lineage: Bacteria > Pseudomonadati > Pseudomonadota > Alphaproteobacteria > Rhodospirillales > Azospirillaceae > Azospirillum > Azospirillum sp. Next base: position 56,067 of record NZ_JBOZRT010000050.1, on the reverse strand, counting down.
ATTGTCGATCTCGCTCCACTCGCTGCGGCCCATGCATTCGATCTCCTCGGCGACGTTCTCCCAGTCGATCGGGGCGTTGTTCCGCTCGGCGCCGGCACGGCGGATCTCCCGCGCCTGGTCTTGCGTCCAGGCGTAGAAGTCCTCGTCGTACGCGGCGCTGCTGCGGCTCATGCCCCTGACCGGAAAAACGTCACCTCGGCAATCTAGCTAGAAGTGGATCGCCCGGCCATAGGCATCAAGGACGGACTCGTGCATCATCTCCGACAGGGTCGGGTGCGGGAACACCGTGTGCATGAGTTCGGCCTCGGTGGTCTCCATGGTCTTGGCGACCGTGTAGCCCTGGATCAGCTCGGTCACCTCAGCGCCGATCATGTGGGCGCCGAGCAGCTCGCCGGTCTTGGCGTCGAACACGGTCTTCACCATGCCCTCCGGCTCGCCCAGCGCGATGGCCTTGCCGTTGCCGATGAACGGGAAGCGGCCGACCTTCACCTCGTAGCCCTTCTCCTTCGCCTTCTTCTCGGTCAGCCCCACCGACGCGATCTGCGGGTGCGAGTAGGTGCAGCCGGGGATCTTGCGGATGTCCAGCGGGTGGACGTCGTTCTTCCCGGCGATCTTCTCGACGCAGATCACGCCCTCGTGGCTGGCCTTGTGTGCCAGCCAGGGCGGCTGGGTGACGTCGCCGATGGCGTACACGCCCGGCTCGTCGGTCCGGCACCACTCGTCGGTGACGATGTGGCCGCGGTCCAGCTTCACCTTGGTGCCTTCCAGGCCGAGGTTCTCGGTGTTCGGGCTGATGCCCACCGCAACGATGACGCGGTCCACCGTGATGTCCTCGACCTTGCCGCCGGCCTCCACCGCCACCGTCACGCTGTCGGCGGTCTTGCGCAGGTTGCCGGCCTTGGCCCCGGTGATGATGCGCATGCCCTGCTTCTCGAAGGCCTTCTTCGCCATTGTCGAGATCTCCTCATCCTCCACGGGGAGGATGCGGTCCATCACCTCGACCACGGTGACCTTGGAGCCCAGCGCGTTGTAGAAGCTGGCGAACTCGATGCCGATGGCGCCCGAGCCGATGACCAGCAGCGACTTCGGGAAGCTGTCCGGCGTCATCGCCTTCTTGTAGGTCCACACCAGCTTGCCGTCGTCCTCCAGGCCCGGGAGCGTGCGGGCCCGGGCGCCGGTGGCGATGATGATGTGCTTGGCGCCGAAGGTGCCGACCGCGGCCCCGCCCTTGGTGACGGCGACTTGGCCCTTGCCGGCCAGCTTGCCCTCGCCGTCGATGACGGTGACCTTGTTCTTCTTCAGCAGGTGCTTGACGCCGCCGTTGAGCTGGGCGGCCACCTTGCGCGACCGCTCCACCACCTTCGGCAGGTCGAAGTTGACGCCGCTGACGGACAGGCCGTAGTCGGCGGCGTGCTTGGCGAGGTGCATCACCTCGGCCGAGCGCAGCAGCGCCTTGGTCGGGATGCAGCCCCAGTTCAGGCAGATGCCGCCCAGGTGCTCGCGCTCCACCACCGCGGTGCGCAGGCCGAGCTGGGCGGCGCGGATCGCCGCCACGTAGCCGCCGGGGCCGGTGCCGATGACGATGACGTCGTAGTTCATGTCAGCCATGAGCCGTCCCCCCTTACAGCAGCATGCTCAGCGGATCCTCGATCAGCTTCTTGAAAGCCTGGAGGAATTCCGCACCCTGCGCGCCGTCGGCGACGCGATGGTCGACCGAGACGGTGCAGGTCATGACGGTGGCGATCGCCAGCGCGCCGTTCTTCACCACCGGGCGCTGCTCGCCGGCACCGACGGCCAGGATGCAGGCCTGCGGCGGGTTGATGATCGCGGCGAACTCGCGGATGCCGTACATGCCGAGGTTCGAGATCGAGAAGCTGCCGCCCTGGTACTCCTCGGGCTTCAGCTTGCCGTCGCGGGCGCGCTCGGCAAGATCCTTCATCTCGTTGGAGATGTCGGCCAAGCCCTTGGTCTCCGCCTTCTTGATGATCGGCGTGATCAGGCCGGTCGGCGTCGCCACCGCGACCGAGATGTCGGCGTGGTCGTAGGTGAGGATCGCGTCCTCGGACCAGGCCGAGTTGATCAGCGGGAACTTCTTCAGCGTCAGCGCCGCGGCGCGGATGACGAAGTCGTTCACCGACAGCTTGTACGCCTTGGAGCGGCCGTTCAGCTCGGCGCGGACCTTCAGCAGCTCGTCCACCTCGCAGTCGATGGCGAGGAAGTAGTTTGGCACCGTCTGCTGCACCTCGGTGAGGCGCCGCGCGATGGTCTTGCGCATGGACGAGTTGGGCTTGGCCGTGTAGCGCATGCCCAGCTTGTCCGACAGGTCCTTGGCGTCGATGCCGGCCGGCTTGGCCGCGGCGGGCGCCGGGGCGGGAGCGGCGGACGGGGCAGCGGCAGCCTGCGGCGCGGCGGCGGGCTTGGCGCCCCCGCCGGACTTGGCGGCCTCGACGTCGGCCTTGACGATGCGGCCGTGCGGGCCGGAGCCCTTCACCGCCGACAGGTCGATGCCGGCCTGCTGGGCGATGCGGCGCGCCAGCGGGCTGGCGAACACGCGGTTGCCGCCGCCATGCGACGCCGCCGCCGGAGCGGCCTGCTGCGCGGGGGCGGGAGCCGCAGCGGGGGCCGGAGCGGCTTCGGCCTTCGGCGCCGGAGCGGCCGGAGCCGGAGCCCCGCCGCCGGCCTTGGCGAGCGCGCTCTCGTCCTCGCCCTCCTCCAGCAGGATGGCGATGGGCGTGTTCACCGCCACGCCCTGGCTGCCGCCCTGCACCAGGATCTTGCCGAGGCGGCCTTCGTCCACCGCCTCGACTTCCATGGTCGCCTTGTCGGTCTCGATCTCGGCCAGCACGTCGCCGGCCTTTACCGCGTCGCCTTCCTTCTTCAGCCACTTGGCGAGGTTGCCCTCGGTCATGGTGGGCGAGAGGGCGGGCATCAGGATCTGGATGGTCATGGTCCGTGCCCTCCCCTTACGAGCGATAGCAGGCGCGGCGCGCCGCCTCGGCGATGCCGTCCGGCTGCGGCAGGACCAGCTTCTCGAGGTTGGCGGCGTAGGGCATCGGCACGTCCTTGCCGTTCACCCGGATCACCGGCGCGTCGAGGTAGTCGAAGGCGTGCTCCATCATCAGCGCGCTGATCTCGGAGCCGATGCTGCAGGTCGGCCAGGCCTCCTCGACGGTGACGAGGCGGTTGGTCTTCTTGACGCTCTCGACGATGGTGTGCACGTCCAGCGGGCGGATGGTGCGCAGGTCGATGACCTCCGCCTCGATGCCGTCCTTGGCCAGCAGCTCGGCCGCCGCCAGCGCCTGGGCGACCATCAGCGAGTGCGCGGTGATGGTGACGTCCTTGCCGGCGCGCAGCACCTTGGCGCGACCGATCGGCACGATGAAGTCCTCGCTCTCCGGCACGTCGAAGCTCTGGCCGTAGAGGATCTCGTTCTCCAGGAAGATGACCGGGTTCGGGTCGCGGATGGCGGACTTCATCAGGCCCTTGAAGTCGGCCGCCGAGTAGGGCGCGACCACCTTCAGCCCGGGCACGCTGGCGTACCAGGGGGTGTAGTCCTGCGAATGTTGGGCGGCGACGCGGGCGGCGGCGCCGTTCGGGCCGCGGAACACGATCGGGCAGCCCATCTGGCCGCCGGACATGTACAGCGTCTTGGCCGCCGAGTTGACGATGTGGTCGATCGCCTGCATGGCGAAGTTGAACGTCATGAACTCGACGATCGGGCGCAGCCCGAGGAAGCCGGCGCCGACGCCCAGGCCGGCGAAGCCGTACTCGGTGATGGGCGTGTCGATGACGCGGTCGGGGCCGAACTCCTGCAGCAGGCCCTGGGACACCTTGTAGGCGCCCTGGTACTGCGCGACCTCTTCGCCCATCAGGAAGACGTTGGGATCGCGGCGCATCTCTTCGGCCATGGCGTCGCGCAGCGCCTCGCGCACGGTCTTCTTCACCGTGCGGTCGAAGAACCTGTCCTCGTCCGAGGGCGGCGGCGCGGCCGGGCCGCTGGCGACCTGGGCCGGCAGGGTGGCCGGCTTGGCGTCCTCACCCTTGACCACCGGCTGGGCGGCGGTCTTCGGCGTGCTCTCCTCGATGTTCGAGAGGTTGGTGACGGCTTCCTCGCCGTCGCCGAGGATGACGGCGATGGGCGTGTTGACCGCGACGTTCTCGGTCCCGGCGGCGACCAGGATCTTGCCGAGGCGGCCCTCGTCCACGGCCTCCACCTCCATGGTGGCCTTGTCAGTCTCGATCTCGGCGAGGACGTCGCCGGACTTGACCTCATCCCCTTCGTTCTTCAGCCATTTCGCCAGCTTGCCCTCGGTCATGGTGGGCGAGAGCGCCGGCATCAGCACTTCGATCGGCATTGGTTCCTCCGTCCGCGCGGGCGCTCGGCGGGCTCAAACGGCCCCGGCGCTCCGGTCGCGGCTCCCCTTCTTGGCGTTGCGGTCAGGCGTCGAGCAGCACGTCCGTCCACAGCTCGGACGGGTCGGGCTCGGGGCTCTGCTGGGCGAATTCGGCGCTCTCGGAGACGATCGCCTTGACCTCGCGGTCGATCTCCTTCAGCGCCTCCTCGGTGGCGTGGCCCTCGTCGAGGAGCAGCTTCTTGAGCTGGTCGATGGGATCGGACTCCGTCCGCATCTTCTCGACCTCCTCCTTCGTCCGGTACTTGGCCGGGTCGGACATGGAGTGGCCGCGGTAGCGGTAGGTCTTCATCTCCAGGATGACCGGGCCGTTGCCCTCGCGCACCCAGTTGACCCACTCGTCGGCGGCGGCCTTCACGTCCAGGACGTTCATGCCGTTCACCTGATAGCCGGGGATGCCGTAGGCGGCGCCGCGCTGGTGCAGCTCGCCGGCCGACGCACGCTCCTGGGCGGTGCCCATGGCGTACTTGTTGTTCTCGATGATGTAGACGACCGGCAGCTTCCACAGCGCCGCCATGTTGAAGCTCTCGTACACCTGCCCCTGGTTGACGGCGCCGTCGCCCAGGTATGTGGTGCACACACCGCCGTCCTTCTTGTACTTGTGGGCGAAGGCGAGGCCGGTGCCCAGCGGCACCTGGCCGCCGACGATGCCGTGGCCGCCGAAGAAGCCCTTCTCGCGGCTGAACATGTGCATCGAGCCGCCCTTGCCCTTGGAGTAGCCACCGCGGCGCCCCGTGAGCTCGGCCATGACGCCCTTGGCGTCCATGCCGCAGGCCAGCATGTGGCCGTGGTCGCGGTAGCTGGTGATGACGCTGTCGCCCTCGCGCAGGGCGGCCTGGACGCCGGTCACCACGGCCTCCTGGCCGATGTAGAGGTGGCAGAAGCCGCCGATCAGGCCCATGCCGTAGAGCTGGCCCGCCTTCTCCTCGAAGCGGCGGATCAGCAGCATCTCACGATAGTAGCGTAGAAGTTCCTGGGCCGATGCAGCCGGAGCGCGCTTGGTGGTAGCGGCGGACTCGGGTTGCGCCTTAGCACGGCGTCGGGGCGCTGCCATAACTCCTCCCTTGGGTTTAGCGGCAGGCCACGCAGGAGCGGCCGGCGCGCATCTCACTGGGAGAGTTCTAGCGCCAGAGACCTATGCTGACAAGCGTCAGCTTCACAACGTACTGGAATATAACACGAAATCGCGAATAACCGAATTTCGGTTAATTGACTGATCTGGGCTGTTTCTCAGCGCTAGCATCCTCTTGGTCGTACAGCGGCGGCAACGAAAGAATCACGTCGTTGGGGTGCGTCAGGTTCAGCATCGCCCGCGCGCGCTCGTCGAGCATGTCGCGGTCGAGATGGTCGGCGCGCAGCAGCGAGGCGCGCCGCTCCATCCGCTCGCGCTCTCCGCGCACTTGGCTAAGCACTTGTTCCGCACGGGCGATTTCGCCCTCGATGTGCTTGAGCGCGATGAGCCCGCGGTCACCCTGCACGGCATAATAGACGAAATAGGCCACGACGCACGCGCCGATCGCCGGGCCGATGGTCTGCCGCAGCGCGCTCTTGGCGGCGCGCTTAAGGGAATCGGTAATGTTGCTCGTCATGCTCATGGACCGATGGAATCACACCGGTTTTTCAGGGTCAAACGAAAAAACCGGAAAAGCCAAGAACTTACCGGACTGGGTTCTTGCTGCAACGGAGTAATGGCACCTTCGAGTCTTTGCTCCGAGTCGCGGCCGCAACGTCCGCGCCGCGGCGGTGTTGGGGTGGGTGGCGCCGCGCGCCCGCAGGGCCGGCGCCCGGACCACAGCAAGGAGAATTCCGTTATGCGAAGCCCGTTCCTGCTCGCCGCCCTGCCGGCGCTGATCCTCGGCCTGGCGGCCTGCGACGACCAGACCGCCCAGAACAAAAGCCAGCCGGGCGGCACCTCGACCGCCGAGCGGCCGGCCACCACCCCGCCGCCGCCGGCCGGCACGCCGGGCCAGAACGCCTCGGGCGTCGGCGGCACCGGCACCGGCGGCCCGATGGCGCCGGGCGCCGCGCCGACCGCCACCACGCCGGGCGCGACCCGGCCGGGCGGCACGTCGGGGAACACGCAGTAACGTTCCTGAGTTGGGCCCTCACCCTCACCCTCCCCCGCGCAGTGGGGGAAGGCTGGGATGGGGGCCCGACGCAACCATTTACTCCGCCGGTACTTCCCGCGGCTTACGGTCCTCGCCGATGGCGACGAAGGTGAAAACGCCCTCCGTGACCTTTACCGCCTCGCCCGTGCGGTACCGCTGCACCCAGGTGTCGACGCGCACGCGGATGGAGGTGCGGCCGACCTTCTCGATGGTCGCGAAGCAGCAGACCTCGTCGCCGACATACACCGGCTTGTGGAAGGTCATGGCCTCGACGCCGACGGTCGCCACGCGCCCACCGGCCCGCCGCACCGCCACCGTCCCGCCGGCGAGGTCCATCTGCGACAGCAGCCAGCCTCCAAAGATATCGCCGTTCGGGTTGGCGTCCTTCGGCATGGCGATGGTGCGCAACGCCGGGCCGCAGTTGAGTTCCGGCGGGATGGTGGCGCTCATGAGTCCTCCGTGCGGGGCTTGGCGGATGCTGAAAAGGGCGCTCACAAAATGTGGTGCTTAAGCTATGATAGGGCTACAGCATTCGCTTGCGCACCCCTGACCGAATTCCTATTATAGGCTCCATGAGCGACCTTTTCGAGAGCACGGCCCGCAAGGCCGACACCTACTCCGCCCAGGATATCGAGGTTCTGGAAGGGCTTGAGCCCGTCCGGAGGCGGCCGGGCATGTACATCGGCGGCACCGACGACCGGGCGCTGCACCACCTCGTCGCCGAGGTGCTGGACAACGCCATGGACGAGGCGGTGGCCGGTCACGCCAGCCGCATCGACCTGGAGCTCGGCGCCGACGGATCGGTGACGGTGCGCGACAACGGTCGCGGCATTCCCATCGACGACCACCCGAAGTACCCGGGCAAGTCGGCGCTGGAGGTGATCCTCACCACGCTGCATTCGGGCGGCAAGTTCTCCAACAAGGTCTATCAGACATCGGGCGGCCTGCACGGCGTGGGCCTGAGCGTCGTCAACGCGCTGTCCGACCAGCTCACCATCGAGGTGGCGCGCGAGCGGCAGCTATTCATCCAGAACTACAGCCGCGGCACGCCGCTGGGCCCGCTGGCCAAGCAGGGCGCCATCAACCGCCGCGGCACCACGGTGCGCTTCCATCCCGACGCCGAGATCTTCGGCGAGGCCGCGCATTTCGAGCCGCACCGGCTGTACCGCATGGCGCGCTCGAAGGCGTACCTGTACCGCGGCGTCGAGATCCGCTGGAGCTGCGACCCGTCGCTGCTGTCGGCGGAATCCACCACGCCGGCCACGGAGACGCTGCACTTCCCCAACGGCCTGCTCGATTACCTGACGACGGCGCTGAAGGACCGCAAGACGATCACCCCCTCCCCTTTCACCGGCGAGGTGGCGCTGCCCAACGACCAGGGGCGCGTCGAATGGGCGATCTCCTGGCCGGAGGACGAGGAAGGCTTCTCGCACACCTACTGCAACACCGTGCCGACGCCGCAGGGCGGCACGCACGAGACCGGTCTTCGCGCCGCCCTCACCCGTGGCCTCAAGGGCTACGGCGAGATGGTGAACAACAAGCGCGCCGGCCAGATCACCGCCGACGACGTGGTGGGCGAGGCGTGCATCCTGCTCTCCGTCTTCATCCGCGAGCCGCAGTTCCAGGGCCAGACCAAGGACAAGCTGGCGACGCCCGAGGCGCAACGCCTCGTCGAGGCGGCGCTGAAGGACCGCTTCGACCACTGGCTGTCCGGCGATCCGACCTCGTCCAACGGCCTGCTGGAACGCCTGATCGAGAAGGCCGAGGAGCGCGCCAAGCGCAAGCAGTCGAAGGACCTTGCCCGCAAGACCGCGACCCGGCGCCTGCGCCTGCCCGGCAAGCTGGCGGACTGCTCGCGCAACGCGCCGGAGGGCACGGAGATCTTCCTGGTCGAGGGTGACTCGGCCGGCGGCTCGGCCAAGCAGGCGCGCCAGCGTGAGACCCAGGCCATCCTGCCGCTGCGCGGCAAGATCCTGAACGTCGCCAGCGCCTCCGTCGACAAGATGAAGGCCAACCAGGAGCTGAACGACCTCACCCAGGCGCTGGGCTGCGGCGTCGGCAAGGACTTCGCGACCGACAAGCTGCGCTACGAGCGGGTCATCATCATGACCGACGCCGACGTGGACGGCGCCCACATCGCCTCGCTGCTGATGACCTTCTTCTACCGGGAGATGCCCGGCCTGATCCAGAACGGCCACCTGTACCTGGCGCTGCCGCCGCTGTACCGCATCAGCCACGGCGGCAAGTCGGTGTACGCCCGCGACGACGCCCACAAGGACGAGCTGATGGCCAAGACCTTCAAGAACAAGAAGGTGGAGATCAGCCGCTTCAAGGGTTTGGGCGAGATGATGCCGGCACAGCTGCGCGACACCACCATGGATCCGAGCAAACGCACGCTGCTGCGCGTGGTGGTGCCGAACGCCGCCGACCCCGAGGAGCACGAGGACTTCGAGCGCACCAAGACCCTGGTCGAAAGCCTGATGGGCCGCCGCCCGGAGCTGCGCTTCCAGTTCATCCAGGAGAACGCGAAGTTCGTGCAGGAGGGGGATATCGACGTCTGATCCGCTCCCGCGACCGTCCATGCGAGCCCCCATGACGCTCCCCGCCTCGCCGTTCTTCGAGACCGATCTGTTCGTCCCCATCTACCGCCCCTTCGCCGGCGAGCGCTGGGAACTGCGCGTCGTGCCCATGGGGATGAGCCGGAGCTACTGGGGCGACGCCAGGATCGTCCGCGATATGGCGGTGCTGCTCCGCCAGGGCCGCACCGGCATGGACACCTGGATGTCCATGACACCGTTCGAGATCGAGAGCCAGGAGATCGGCTGCCGTCTCGCCAGCGGGCACACCGTGGTGATGGGGATGGGCATGGGCTGGGCCGCAGCCAACGCGGCGCTCCAGCCGGCGGTGAGCCGCGTCACCATCGTCGAGCGCGACCCGGAGGTCATCGGCCTGATCCGCGACATCGGCATCTTCGACCAGCTCCCGCCCGAGGCCGCGGCGAAGATCGCCATCGTGCAGGCCGACGCATTGGAGTGGCGGCCCGAGGATTCGGTGGACACGCTGCTGGCCGATATCTGGCTGCCGCTGAACGGCGACGACCGCGTCGGCCACGTCCGCGCCATGCGCGCCAACACCGGCGCCGCGCGCGTCTATTTCTGGGGCCAGGAGATGGTGCTCGCCCGCCGCGCCCGCGACACCGGCCGGACGCTGGACAACGCCACGCTGGCCGCCATCATCGGCGAAATCGGCCTGCCGCTGATCGGCCCGGAGTGGCCGGGCTACGCCGCCTTTGCCGCGGGTGCCGCGGCGCATTGGCTCACCGACCCGTGAGGCCAGCTTGCCCTGGTGCGGGGGCCGCCCCATTCTTGGCTCAGGCACAACCGTTCCGCAGAGTCCCGATGCTGCTCCGTCCCGCCGTTCTTTCCGCCTGTCTGGCGCTCGCCGCGTGCGGCGAACGCGTGGTCGCCGACGAGCCGGCGCCCGCGTATACCTTGCAGGAGGTGGCCTACGCCGCTTCCGACCGCGACCTGCGCGTGGTGATCCAGGGCAACCCGTTCGGCGGCGACCCGCAGGCCTTCGGCCAGACGGTGACCGGGATGATGCAGAACCGCATCATGGGTGTCAGAACCAACTTCACCACCACGCCCGGGCCCTCCGCCCGGCCCGACTACCGCGTCGTGCTGGCCTTCAACGTGGCGCGCAACGAACTGAACTCGGCGCTGTGCGGCGCCTCGGCGCTGCCCACCAAGCCGCCCGGCGGACCGATCATCGTGCAGGGCGCCTTCTGCCGCGGCGGCGGGCCGCTGAGTTCGGCCACCGGCTGGCTCGACGAGCCGAAGTCTGTGCAGGACCCGAAGTTCCGCGACCTGATCGCCGACATGACCTACAGCTTGTTTCCGACCCGCCGCGCGGACAGCGGCTGCAACGGACCGGACTGCTAGGCGTAGACCAGCCATTCGCGCAACAGCGCGGTGACCGCCTGCGGGCGCTCCATCGGCGCCAGATGGCCGGCGTCCTCGACAGGGACGAACCGGGCGCCGGGGATGGCGTCGGCCATCTCGACGTGCACCTCCGGCGGGGTGATGGCGTCCTGCCGGCCGCACAGCACCAGCGTCGGGCAGCGGATCGCGGACAGGCCGGGGCGGCTGTCGGACCGGTTCATGATGGCGGTCTGCTGACGCACGTACGCATCGGCGCCGATGCGCTCCGCCTGGGCGTACACCGATTCCACGAGCGTACGGTCCTCCGCATGCGCAGGATGCAGCAGGCGCGGCAGGTTGCCGGCGATCACCTGACGGTACTTGCCCTGCCGGGCCAACTCGACCGCCTGCCGCCGGTTGGCGGTCTGCTCGGGCGTGTCGGCGCGCGCGCTGGTGTCGAGCAGGGCCAGCTTCGTCACCCGCTCCGGCGCCTGCCGCAGGATCTCGAACGCCAGATAGCCGCCCATCGACAGCCCGGCCAGCGCAAAGCGGCGGGGCGCCGCGGCCAACACCGCCCGCGCGAGGTCCGCCATCGAGTCGTGCGCCGTCAGGTCGCCGACGCGCACCTCCGCCACCTCGGCGAGGTGGTCGGTCTGGTGCGTCCACAGCGCGGCGTCCAGCGGCATGCCGGGGAGCAGGATCAGCGTCGGCTTGCTCACGAAATCCTCCCTTATTTGATCAGAGTGCTGAGCGTCTTGAACGCCGGGGTGCCGGCGCGCTGCAACCATTCGAAGACGACCATCTCGGTGCTGACGATCTCCACGCCGTTGGCGCGCATGCGGGCGACGGCGAGGTCGGCGTTGGCCGGCGCGCGCGACGACACGGCGTCGGCCACCAGATACACCGTGCGCCCCAGGGCGCGCAGGCCGAGCACCGTCTGCAGCACGCAGACGTGCGCCTCCATGCCGCACACCACGATCTGGTCGCGGCCGAAGGCGTCCAGGCGCTGCACGAATCCCGGCTCGCCGGTGCAGGCGAAGTGGATCTTCTCCACCACCGCGTCGGCCGGCAGCCGCTCGCGCAGCGCCGGGACGGTGACGCCGAGTCCGCGCGGGTACTGTTCGCTGGCCAGCACGGGGATGCCGAGGGCGCCGGCCGAGTCCATCAGAATTCCGGCGTTGCGGACCACGCGGTCGGCATCATGGATGGCCGGGGCCAGCCGTTCCTGCACGTCGACGACGAGCAGCGTCGAGCGTTCGGGGGACAGCAGCATGGCGCATTCTCCTGATTCCGGTTGATCCGCACGCTACTCCAGGGGGCTACGCCACGCCAACCCATCCATGCGGCGGGGCACAAATCGCACCGCCGCAGCCACAGACATGTTGACAGCATGGTTTGACTTCATATTCTGCGGTCCCATCTAATCGTCTGGCCTTGCAGCCATGGCTTTTCGCTCTCCAGACAGAAACCGGGTGAATGCTTTTCTCTGATCTTGGGCTCGGATCCGACGTCCTCCGGGCCATCGAGGACAAAGGGTACACCACGCCGACGCCGATTCAGGAACAGGCCATTCCCTGGGTCCTGCAAGGGCGCGACGTGCTCGGCTGCGCGCAGACGGGCACGGGCAAGACCGCCGGCTTCACCCTGCCGATGATCGACATCCTCGCCTCGGGGCGGGCGCGGGCGCGCATGCCGCGCTCCCTGATCCTCGAGCCGACGCGCGAGCTGGCGGCGCAGGTGGCTGACAGCTTCGACATGTACGGCAAGTACCACAAGCTGAACATGGCGCTGCTGATCGGCGGCGAGCAGTTCACCGAACAGGTGAAGAAGCTCGATCGCGGTGTCGACGTGCTGATCGCCACGCCGGGTCGCCTGATCGACCTGATCGAGCGCGGCAACATCATGCTCAACGACATCAAGGTGCTGGTGATCGACGAGGCCGACCGCATGCTCGACATGGGGTTCATCCCCGACATCGAGCGAATCGTCGGCTTCCTGCCGAAGATGCGGCAGACGCTGTTCTTCTCGGCCACCATGCCGCCGGAGATCCGCCGCCTCGCCGACGCGTTCCTGATGAACCCGCGCGAGGTGACGGTGGCCCCGCCCGCCTCCCCGGCCACGACGGTCACGCAGGCGCTGTGCGTCGTCCACGAGGAGGACAAGCGCAAGGCGCTGCGCCACCTGCTGCGGACCGAGGACGTCAAGAACGCCTTCATCTTCTGCAACCGCAAGCGCGACATCGCCGTGCTGCAGAAGTCGCTGGTCAGCCACGGCTTCAACGCCGGCGCGCTGCACGGCGACATGGTGCAGTCCAAGCGCACCGAGACGCTGGAGGCCTTCAAGAAGGGCGAGATCACGTTGCTGGTCTGCTCCGACGTCGCCGCCCGCGGCCTGGACGTCCAGGGGCTCAGCCACGTCTTCAACTTCGACGTCCCGATCAACGCCGAGGATTACGTCCACCGCATCGGCCGCACCGGCCGTGCCGGCCGCTCGGGCCGTGCCTTCACCATCGCCACGCCGGACGACGGCAAGCAGGTGGGCGCCATCGGCAAGCTGATCGGCCACGACGTGCCGATGATCGTCATCGACGGTCTGGAAAACCCGCCGTTCGACGAGGAGGGCGGCCGCGACCGCCGGCGCCGTCGGGGTGGCCGCGGCGGCAAGGACGAAGGGCGCGAGCCGCGCCGCGAAGGCCGTGGCGGGCGTGGCCGCGACCGCGGCGAGCGTTCCGAGCGCCCCGAACGGGTGGAGCGGGTCGAGCGCGAAACCGTCGAGCCGGTGGCCGCCGAGCCGGCGTACCAACCGCCGCAGCGCGCCGAGCCGCCACGCCGCGACCGTGACCTGGATCGGGACCGCGACCGTGATCGCGGCCGTGGCGGCCGTGATCGCGACCGCCGCCGCCGCGAGGAGGAGGACGATGTGCCGGTCGTCGGTTTCGGCGACCACATGCCGGCCTTCATGCAGCGTCTCGCCCGTCCCCGGCCGGCGCCGGAGTCCAGCCAGGAGGGCTGAGCCATGCAGACGATCTTCGTGATGGTCAAGTGCGACCTCGGCAAGGCCTACCAAGTCGCCGACGAAGCGGTGCAGGACGTCGAGCAGGTGTCGGAGGTCCACTCGATCTCCGGCCAGTACGATCTGCTGATGAAGTGCTATCTGGCGCAGGACCAGGACATCGGCCGATTCGTGACGGAAAAGATCCAGACTCTGCCCGGCGTGCGCGACACGTTCACGCTGATCACCTTCAAAGCCTTCAACTGAGGCGCCGCAGGCGGCGAAATCCGCCGCCTGCCGTGGCGCGCCGGCATCGGTCCGGCGGAAAATCCGCGAAACCGTTGACTTGGCTGCACCGTTACCTCAAACGTTCGGGCATGTCCCGTACGCACATCCGGTCCGTCCGGTCCCGCCGCAAGTCCCGTTCGACGAAACGCCAACCGCGCCGCGTCGCTCTTCTCTCCGGCCTGCTCGGGGTGATAGTGGCGTGCGGCGTGGCGACGGCCACGCCCGGCCAGGCGCAGGCCCCTTCGCCGAAGGACGGAAACCAGCCGGTCCTGCTCTCCGCCGATTCCGTCACCTTCGACGAGCAGCAGGGCCTCGTCACCGCGCGCGGCAACGTCGAGCTGTCGCAGGATCTGCGCACGGTGCGCGCCGACACCATCACCTACAACCGCACCACCAAGGTGGTGACGGCGACCGGCCACATCCGCATCGTCGAGCCGTCGGGCGACATCCTGTTCGCCGACTACGCCGAGCTGACCGACGACCTGCGCGACGCGTTCGTCGAGAACCTGCGCGTGCTGATGACCGACAACAGCCGCCTCGCCGGCAACGAGGCGGAGCGGCGCGGCGAGCGCATCCTGCGCGTCAACCGCGGCGTTTACAGCCCCTGCGAACTGTGCAAGGAGGACCCCACCCGCCCGCCGGTTTGGCAGGTCCGCGCGGTGCGCGTCGTCCATGACAAGGACGAGCACGAGATCCGCTACAAGGACGCCGTGCTGGAGATGTTCGGCGTTCCGGTCGCCTACACGCCCTATCTGTCGCAGCCCGACGCGACGGTCGACCGCAAGAGCGGCTTCCTGACGCCGCTGCTCGGTTCCAGCAGCGACCTCGGCCTGTTCATCCGGCCGCGCTACTACATCGACATGGGCCCCGACCAGGACGCCACCGTCGAGGTCGGCGGATTCAGCAAGCAGGGCCTGCTGCTGGGCGGTGAATACCGCAAGCGCTTCGAGCGCGGCCGCCTCACCCTCAACGGCAGCGTCACCCAGGGCGAGTTGCCGAACGGCCTCGCCGACAAGAACGCACCCAAGGAAAACAAGCTGCGCGGCCATTTCTTCGCCCGTGGCCTGTTCGAGATCGACGAGGTCTGGCGCGCCGGATTCGACGTGAAGCGCGCGAGCGACGAGACCTACCTGCGCAAATACTTCGACAACCGCGGCGACGACTTCCTGACCAGCCGTGCCTTCGTCGAGGGCTTCCGCGGCCGCAACTACGCCGCGGTGAGCGCCTACAGCTGGCAGGACCTGCGGTACGGCAACACGGTGGAGGAGCCGATCGTCGGCCCGCTCGCCGTCTACAGCGCCCTGGGCGAACCGGGCAGCCTGTTCGGCGGGCGCTGGTCGCTCGACTCCGGGATCCTGTCGCTGTACCGCCGCCAGGGCGCCTCGACCCGGCGCTTCCACGTCGAGCCGGGATGGCGGCGCGACATCACCTCCAGCCTCGGCTTCGTGACGACGTTCGAGGGGCGCGTCCTGGCCGTCGGCCACAACGCCAGCCACTACGACCGCCCCGAGACGACGGCGGTGGAGCGCGGCTCGGCCTCGCGCTTCCTCCTGTTCCCACAGGGACAGGTGACGGTGCGCTATCCGTTCGTGCGCTATGGCGAAAGCTCGCAGCAACTCATCGAGCCGCTGGTCGCCGTCACGACCGCGCCGCGCGCGCCCAACGATCCGGACGTTCCGAACGAGGACAGCCAGGACGTCGAGTTCGACCAAGCCAACCTGTTCATGTTCAACCGCTTCCCCGGCATCGACCGGCTGGAAGGGGGTACCCGCATCACCTACGGACTGCGCACCGCGATCTACGGCTACCGCCAGGGATCGGCCAGCCTGTTCCTTGGCCAGAGCTACCGCTTCAACCAGGAGAACGCCTACCCGGCGGCGTCCGGCCTGCGGGATCGCCGCTCGGACTACGTCGGCCGGCTCGACCTTTCGCCCGCCCCCTGGTTCGACACCAACTACAGCTTCCGGATCGATCCGGACACCCTGCGCTTCCGCCGGCACTCCCTAACCGCCACGGCCGGCGTGCCGCAATTGAATCTGTACACCGCCTACAGCTACCTGGACCAGACGCAGGCGCGGGACGCCACCACCCGGACGGACCTCGAGCAGATCACGCTCGGCCTCAACTCCAATTTCGCGCCTCGCTGGTCGGTCGGCGTCAGCCACGTGCAGTCGCTGCGCCCGGCGCCGGGGCCGCGCGCCGCCGGGGCCGTGCTGACCTACCAGGACGAGTGCTTCACCTTCCAGACCATTGCCCGACGCGACTACACCAGCACGGTGGGCGACGTGAAGGACGGCAACACGCTGTATTTCCGCTTGGTCTTCAAGAACCTCGGCGAGTTCCGCACACCCGGCCTGGGCGGCCTGTTCTAAGGCCGCCGGGGCTCAGAGCAGCGCTTCGGCCTCACTCAGCGTGGCGATGGCTTGGTCGGCGTTGGCGCAGGCCACAGGCCGGCCGTGCGTCAGCAGCACGCGCCGTCCCACCCCGGCGGCGCGCGCCGCCGCCATGTCGGAAGGCTGGTCGCCCAGAAACAGCGAGCGCCCAAGGTCGAGGCCGAGGCGCTGTTGCGCCTCCAGGATCATGCCGGGGTTCGGCTTGCGCCAGAAGCTCTCGCGGTTGTAGGGCCGCAGCGTGCCGGCCTTGTGATAGGGGCAGTGGAACACGCCGGCCAGCGTGACGCCGCGCTGCTCGAACTCCGCCGCCATCCAACGGCTCAACTCCAGGAACTGGCTCACCGGGTAGTAGCCGCGGGCGATGCCCGACTGGTTGGTGACCACGGCAACGCGGTAGCCGAGGTCGACCGCCCGCCGCGTCAGGGCGAAGATGCCGTCGACGAAGGTGAACTGCTCCACCTCGCAGACATAGCCGTGGTCAACGTTGACCACACCGTCCCGGTCCAGCAACAGGGCCTTCATCGTCGCTCCGCAACAAACGCGTTCCGCGCATACCTAGCACAGCCGTGGCCCTGCGCGTGAGGGGTTGCAACGTGCGGGCGTTGCCGGTAGCCATTAGGGCCCGCCGCGATCCGGCGGCGCCCCGCCCACAGACCGCCTCATTCCATGTCCCTCGGCCGATACGATTACGAACAGCGCTACCGGCGCCGGTTCCTCACCGGAGTCGTCAAGCTGGGCCTGCTGGCGGCACTGCTGCTCGGCACCGGGCTGTTCGCCTACCAGATGGGCGTCGAGCAGATGAAGGGCCGCGACGTCAGCCTGCGCGAGGAGGTCTCCACCCTGTCGCGCCAGAAGGCGGAGCTGGAGCTGCTTGCCGGCCAGATGCAGAACGCCGCCCGCACCGCCGAGGGTCGCGCCGCCGAGATGGAGGCCCGCCTGAAGCGCGAGGTGCCGACCGGCGAGCTGGCCCGCCTGGGCAAGCTGGTGTCCGAGCGGCTGTCCGCCGGCCTCGATCCGGCGCGCCTCGCCTTCGTCATCGAGCACGCGCAGACCCAGCGCAACTGTCAGGCGCCGGACAGCAAGCGCTTCGTGCTGGCGACCCCGCTGCTCAAGGTCGGCAACCGTTCCACCACTTTCGGCAACGGGACCATCACGGTGACCGGTGAGGGCCTGTCCGCCCGCAACGCGCAGGGGCAGCCGGAGAGCTGGTACGACCCGGCGCAGCCGGTGCGAATCCGCATCGTCACCCAGGCCGGCAAGGAGACGGTGGTGGCCGGCACGCTGCCGCTGCACCAGTCGGTGGTGGTCGACCAGACCGAACACCGCTTCACCTTCACGCCCGGCCCGCGGTCGTTCGTGGAGGTTACGGCCGACCGCTGCCCGTTCCCCTGACTCCTATTTCTTCACCCACTTTCCGCCGCTGAGCACGTACTGCCCGGCCGGCGTGCGGTCGATGAGCTGCTGGCCGGCGACCGCCTGGACCTTGTCCACCGAGGTGCCGTTGGACGCGGCGATGTCGCGGTAGCGCTGCAGACGCTGGGCGTTCACCTGCTCGGCGACGGCCTGCGCCGCGGCCGGCGCGCCGGGCACCACGCCGACGAGGCCGTCCGGGCGCTCACCCAGCTGCCCGGCCTGCTTGGCGCCGGACAGCGGGTCCTGCGCGAAGGCCGGCGCCGACAGCGCCAAGCCCAGCGTCAGCGCTAGAAGCGAAAACCAGCGGTTCATTGGGCCTTCCCCTTGGGCTTGGCGGGAGTCACGCCGAACAGCGACGGATCGTCCTGGATGGCTTTCTCCAGGTCGCGTTCGACCTTCACCCGCACTTCCTGCTCGATCTTGACGTTCAGGTTGATCTCGATGGGCTTGTCCGGCGCCTCGATCTTGACGGTCGGCGCGCAGGCGGCGACGCACGCCGCCAGGGCTGCCGCCGCGAGGCGCAGGGTGGGGTCGGTCATGACGGTCCCTTCTTCTGGTAGTCCAGCATGCGCTCACGCACCGCGTCGGGGATGCGGTAGGCGTCCAGGCCCTGGCGGAGGATCCGGTCGAGCGCGCCGCTGAGATTAAGGTTCAGCGCCACCGGGTGGCCACCGTAGAATTCGGGATTGGCGCCGCGGATGCGCAGGCCGACGCGCATCTCGCCGCCGGCCTCGCCGTCCACGGTGGCGCTCAGGCTCTCATACCGGAAGTCGGTGAGCGCGCCGAGCAGAAGCGCCGTCGGGCTCCCCGGATCCCCCTGCAGGCCGGCTGGCGGCGTCGCCGGGTCGTAGCGCAGGCTGCCCGGCGCGTCGGCCTCCAGCACGCCGCCGTCCAGGCGAACCTTGCCGTTGGCGATTCGCACCGGCAACGTGCCGCGCAGCCGCCCCTCCGCCGACAGACCCTCCAGGCTGGCAAGCGCCAGCACGGTGCCGAGGTCCAGCCCCTCCGCCTCCAGCTCGATGGTCCCCTTGGGCGACTCCAGCGCCATCTCGAACGGCTTGGCCCGCACGGTGCCGCCGGCCCAGCGCCATTCTGCGCGGTCGATGTCGAGCACGCCGCGGCGCGTCAACCCCAGGGCCACCACCCCGTCGGTGAGCGGCAGGCCGACGTCGAGCGTCTTCATCGCCAGTGTCTGTCCGCTCGGCAGCACCGGCGGCCATAGGCTGGTCAGGCGCAGCACGCCGCTCAGCCCGCCGACGCCCACCGGCCCGACCGAGCCCGCCAAGTCCTCCATCAGCACCTCGCCCGAGGAGGTCAGCCCCTTGCCGTCCCACGCCAGCTTGGCCCGGCCGCTCAGCCGTCCCGCCGTGGCGGCGACCGCCACCGCGCCGCGCGGCACGAGGGTGGAGAGGTTCGGCTGCCCTTCGCGCAGCCGGACAGGCCGCAGGCGCAGGTCGGCGCTGCCGACGCCGCGCGCCGGATCATGGCGCCCTTTCGCCTCCATCGTCACGCCGCCCGATGCGGTCGCCGTTCCGGTGAAGGCCAAGGCGTTGCCCTCAGGGCGCGCCACCGCCTCGACCGCGACCGTCAGGGGCCCGCCGGGCGCGTCCAGCACCACGCTGCTGTTGGTCAGAACCAGTTCGTCGGCCGGCAACGCCGGGACACCCCCGCCACCGCCGCCCCGCGGCAGATCCTTCAGCCGCACCGTGACGCCGGAGACGGTGATGCGCTCGGCCCGGCCGCGTAGCAGGGCGCCCCAGGGATGGCGCACGGCGACGCGCGCGTCGATTCCGGCGGCGTGCAGGCTCAGCCTGCTTTCGGTCAGCCCCAGGTCGGTCACCTCGGCGTTCGCGTCGCCCAGCCCGCCCCGGCGCATCGCGTAGGTCAACGCGGTGCCGAGCAGGCCGGGCAGCGTCGCGGCGACGCTCGCCAGCACCGCCAGCGCCACGGCCCCCGCCACCATCCATGGCCGCCACCGTCTTCGCCGCACCCGCCGCATCCTCTCCCCATCCCTGGTGGTGAACACCGGAACACCCCACTATCTTCCCCGGGCGGCTTTGCAACCGCCCGCGTTTCCCCTATCGTCCCTCCGCCGCATCGGCACATCGGAGAGTTTCTCATGTTTCGGTTGGTGCGCATCGCAACGATGGCGCTGCTCAGCGTCTTTTTCATCGCAGGGGAGGCTTTCGCCTTGGATCCGGAAAACACCCTTTACCTCGACCTGAAGGACGGTCGCGTCGTGATCGAGATGCGCCCCGATCTGGCTCCCGGCCACGTCGCCCGCATCAAGGAGCTGGCCCGCGCCGGCTTCTACGACGGCGTCGTCTTCCACCGCGTCATCGACGGCTTCATGGCGCAGACCGGCGACCCGACGGGCACCGGCTCGGGCGGCTCGGGCAAGCCGAAGCTGAAGGCCGAGTTCAACAACGAGCCGCACGTCCGCGGCACCGTGTCGATGGCCCGCACGCCCGACCCGAACAGCGCCGACAGCCAGTTCTTCATCTGCTTCGCGCCGGCTCCGTTCCTCGACAAGCAGTACACGGTGTGGGGCAAGGTCGTCGAAGGCATGGACTTCGTCGACAAGATCAAGAAGGGCGACCAGGCGCGCAACGGCAGCGTCAAGGATCCCGACAAGATCATCAAGATGCAGGTCGCGGCCGACGCGAAGTAAGCGTCCCGCCCCTCCCCCGCCGGCCAAGCCGGCGGGGGGTCAGCCGATGGACGCGGTGAAGGCCTTCAGCAGGTCCTTCATGCTCTGCGGCCGGTCTTGCCAGCGCATGGCGAGGCCGCCCATCAGCACCTTTTCGAACGCCGGCGTCAGCTGGGCGCCGACGGCGGTGGGCTTCGGCACGTTGTCGTTCATGAAACGCCCGGTCGCGTCCGGCGGCGGCTTGCCGGTCAGGGCGCAGTACATGGTGGCGCACAGCGCGTAGACGTCGGTCCACGGCCCCTGCTTGCCCTCCTGAGAGTACTGCTCGGGCGGGGCGTAGCCCGGCTTGAGGATCACGGTCAGGTTGGCCGCCTGCCCGGCCGCATGGCGCGCCGCGCCGAAGTCCAGCAGCTTGCGCTCCCCCGACGCGGTCAGGAAGATGTTGTCGGGGCTGATGTCGCGGTGGATCAGTCCCTGGTCGTGCACGGTCTGCAGGGCCTTCATGATCGGCGCCATCACCGCCAGCACGCGCCGCGCGTCGAGCTTGCCGCCGCTCTCCGCGATGTACTTCTTGAGCGTGCCGCCCTCCAGCAGCTCCATGACGATGTAAGCGGTGCCGTTCTCCTCAAAGAAGTCCTGGACGCCGACGATCTCCTTCACGTCGCGCAGCCGCGCCAGCATCCGTGCCTCGTCGAGGAACTTGGCGAGGCCGGCGGTGAAGCCCTTGGCGTGCTCGTCGGAGAAGGGCGCCACCTCGGTGCCGCCGGCCACGCGCGAGATCAGGTTGGCCGGGTAGTACTCCTTCACCGCGACCTTGACGTGCAGGCGCTCGTCCCAGCCAAGGTAGGTGGCGCCGAAACCGCCCTGCCCCAGCACCCGGCCGACGCGGTAGCGCCCCTGCAGAGCGGTGCCCGGCGTCAGATGGATGCCGGGCCGGCCATCGCTGCGCTTGGGATAGCCGCAGACGGCGCAGGGCTCCGCCGACGCCTTCTGCTCGAAACAGCTCGGGCAGCGCGTGTCTTCCAACACCGCGGCGGCAGGAGGGGTGGGCATAGGAACGGAGCGCGCCGCGGGGGAGACCGGCCGGATCGGCTGCGCCACCGTGGGCGCCGTCATGACAGTGGCCGGGACCGGCTCGGCGGCGGAGGCGCGGACGGCCGCGATCGGCACCGTCAGGCCGCTGGGCGGCGGCGCCTGCCGCAGCCGTTCCAGCAGCTCGAACAGCCGCCGCACCTCGGCTTGCGCCACGTCGGAGCCCTGTTGGCCGGACAGCTCCATCTGGAACTGCGGCTGCTTGGCGATCTCCAGGATGTGCTGGCGCAGCAGCGGGTAGGCGCCGTCGCCGCGCACGAGGCCGGAGGTCGCCAACTCGGCCAGCCGGATGACGCGGCGGCGCAGCACGGGTTCGACTTGGCGCAGGCGGTGCACCAGCCGGCCGCGCTTGGTGAAGTCGTCGACGACGTTGCCCAGCCGCTCGGCCAGCCGGGCGCGCACGTCGTCGAGCAGCGGCGAGCGCCCGATCGCCTCGACCGTGCCGATAATGTTCTGGCGGACGAGGTCGAGGTCCGGCGACTGGACGATGACGTTCTCGATCAGCAGTTCATTGTTGAGCGCGGCCTCCATCGCCTCGACGATGTCGGGGCGCAGCCTCTCGCCGGCCGGCGACGACGCCGCGGCGAGCAGGTAGCGCAGGCGGGCGAACAGGTCGGCCTGGATCTCGGCGATGGCCAGCACCGACTGCCGGAACGCCGTGGCGCCGCCCTGCTCCAGCCGGCGGGAATAGCGCACCGCCAGCGCCTCGGCCATGGGCGCGTCGCCGACCACGCCCTCGCGGGTCAGCAGGTGCCCCATGACCACCTTCAGCACCTGGGCGTCGTCGGCCGCTACACGGCCGAGCGGCTGCGGCGCACGCAGGATGCGGCGGATGCGGTCGAGCACCGCGGCCCGCGCCTGCGGCAGCTTGCCCTGCCGGAACATGGCGTTGAGCAGGCCCATGCGGTTCGGCCCGAGCGCCGAGCCCACGGTCGTGCGGCCCAGCACCAGTTCGCACAGCGTCGTCGCCATGCTGCCCGGCGACAGCGGGGCGCCTTGCAACTCCTGCACCGCCGCCGCGGACGACAGGATGTCTGCGAAGCAGCCGTCGATGGCCGCCACCAGACGCTCGTCGCGGTCCCTTTGCAGCAGTTGGTTCAGCCGGTCGAACTTGCCCGACCACGACCGCAGCGTCGTCAGTTCGAGGCTGAGGGCCACCCGCAGGTCGTACGCGAAGTCGCCGGTGGGCGTCTTGCCGGATTCTATCGCCATGACCTGTTCGACCATGGGGCGGGATTTCGGCAGTTCGGAGAAGGCGATCTGCGCGCCGCGGGCCTTGGCCTGCGTGTCGCCGATGGCGTTCTGGATCGCCAGACGGCGCGTGCGCGCGTCCTGCCCGGGAGCCCGGGCCTGCGCCGCCGTCACCTTGATCAGCGCGTTCTCGACCAGCTGCCCCTGCTCCAGCAACGCCTTCAGGTGCTTGAAGGAGTGGATGACCTCCGTCGGCGTCAGGATCTGGGAGTCGAGGTGCTGGCGCAGCACGATTCCCATCACGGTGCGCCCGAGCGGCCCGTGATAGTCGGCCAGCGTCTGGCATACCTCGGCTTCGTCGAGGGAGCCGAGGGTTGCGGGGGCCGGCCGTTGTGCTGCCTTGGGCTCCATGATCCGGAACGCGTGGTGTGCGGAGGCCCGCAGTGTCGGGGGAACGGGTAAAGTCACCGTATACTAGAGGTGCGTTCGCAAGAAAAATACCTACATTCTTCGCAATGCGGCGCTCCCCTTCCCTTCGCAGGTGCGGTAGGATCGCAGACTCCATCCCGGACCGATCGAGGAGCCGACGTTCCCATGACCGACACCCTCGGCCCGGTCGTGCTGCGGCATGGCCTGATGGAATGCGTCGTGGCGCCGCACATCGGCGGATCGATCGCCCGGCTGACCCTGTGGAGCGACGACGGCCCGTTGCACCTGCTGCGCCCCGCGCCGGGCGGCGCGCTGGACGGCGGTTCGGCGGCGGACCTCGCCTGCTTTCCCCTGGTCCCCTTTTCCAACCGCATCGCCGGCGGGCGCTTCCGGTTCCAGGGGAGGGACGTGGCGTTGCCGCTCAATCATCCGGGCTGTCCGCACCCGCTGCACGGTCACGGCTGGGACCATCCCTGGACGGTCGAGGCGCAGGACGATACCAGCTTGCGCCTGGGCTATCGCCACGACGCCGACGCGTGGCCGTGGGCGTACCGCGCCGCGCAGACCATTGTGGTGCGGCCCGATGGCCTGGAGGTGCGGCTGGACTTGATGAACGACGGCGACAGCCCGATGCCCGCCGGCCTCGGCCTGCACCCCTATCTGCCGAAGCCGCCGGGCACCCGGCTGACGGCGGCCGTCGGTTCGGTGTGGCTGGGCGACGCCACGCTGCTGCCGCGCGAACGGGCGCTGGTCCCGGACAGCTGGGGCTTTCCGGGCGGGCGGACCATGGACGACGTGGTGGTGGACAACGGGTTCCCCGGCTGGGATGGCCGAGCCGCCGTCGACTGGCCGCATCTCGGGTGCCGGCTGGTGGTGGAGGCGGACCCGCTGTTCGGCCATCTGGTGGTCTACGCGCCACGCGGCGAGGACTACCTGTGCGTCGAGCCGGTCAGCCACATGACCGACGCCGTCAACCATGCCGAGGAGGCGGACGCCGGTCTGCGCGCCCTGCCGCCGGGCGCCAGCCTGTCTGGCACGGTGCGGCTGCGGCTGGAGGCGCTGGATTAGGCGCGCGCCGGACGGACCGTTTCAGGCACGGGCGGGACGAGCGGCCGTTCGCGCCGATGCGTTCAGGGCCACCGCGGCGAGAATCAGCGCCTTGAACGCCTCTTCATTGATCACGTCGCCTTCGCGAAGATCAATGGCGCGCCGGGTGTTGCCGTCGAGGCTGGAGTTGAAGAGGCCGGACGGGTCCTCCAGCGCGGCGCCCTTGGCGAACGTGATCTTCACGACGCTCTTGTAGGTTTCACCGGTGCAGATCATCCCGGTGTGATACCAGACCGGAACCCCTCGCCACTTCCACTCCTCGATGACGTCGGGGACGGCCTGCTTGATGACGCCCCGGATCCAGGCGAGCGTCTCGCCTCGCCAATCCCCCAGTTCCTCGATCCTGGCATCGATAAGCTGGGAGGGAGAGTCCGCGCCGTGCCTTTCCTTCGAGCCGCCCTGCGTCGTCGTCATGGCCAGTGTCGCGCTCCCGTCATGTGAAAATGGACCGCTAGCGGCAGCGCACGAAGGTCGCGCCGAAGGCGAAGGGCTGCTCCAGGCGTAGCGCGACGCGGTCGAGGCGCGCGCTCTCGCCGGGCTCCAGGCGCAGCGTGCCGCGCGGCGCGCTCCCCTCTCCGGCGAAGCCCACCCCATCGGACGGGTCGCCGCCGGTGAAGGCGACGCGGCCGTCCAGCGGCAGCGTCTCGATGCGCGGGTCGCGCAACGCGAACTGGCCGTCCTTGCCGATCTCCAGATAGGCGGTGCGGCAGTCGTCGATGGGGCGCCGGGTCGCCGGGTCGGCCTTGGCCCAGCGCCCGTTCAGCGCCGCCAGCTGCACCGCCCGGCGCGCTGGCGCGATGCCGGCGCGCTGCGGCGGCAGCTTGATCGGCTCGGCCTCGGTTATGGTCAGCGGCAGCGCCCGCACGCCGTCGCGCTCGCCCTTCAGGTCGGCCTGGAGCTGCACGATGCGCTGGTCCGCCACGCGGGTCAGGCACTCCGCGCGCTCCTTCGTCCTGGGCGGCGCCTTGAGGTCGGCGGCGGTGACCGGACAGGCTTCGTCGCGGCGGCGCACCCAGTCGCGCTGGGCGGCGGCCAGCTTCTCGCGGCGCTCGCCGTTCAGCGCCGCGTCCAGCTCCTTCACCACGCCGTCGAGCCGGTCCTCCGCCGCGAGCAGCGCCTCGTCCTTGCAGATCAGCTGCTCGACGGCGCGCTTTGCCTGTGCGCAGTCGGGGCTGAGCGCCTGCGCCGTGCCGGCGGCCAGGGTCGCAAAGGACAGGGCGAAGGACAGGGCAAAGAGGCGCATGGAACCACTCGGGCTGGATCTCAGGACGGGAAGGCTTCCAGCACGCTCTTCACCTGCCGCTGGAAATCCGGATCCGACCGGTAGCGCATGAGCACCGTCTTGTCACGCTGGACGTAGAACATCATCTCGTCGCGCGACGGCAACGAACGCGGGTTCGGCTTCTCCAGGAGCTGCCCGCTCCAGTCGATGCGCGCCATAAAATAGCAGGCGCGCGAGAAGAACATGAACAACTTGTTGTCTGGCTGCAGCTTTTCCCGTCGCAGCAGTGCGTAATAATAATACTGCCGTCCGTGGAAGTAGACAGCGTAAATGTTCTGCAAAGCCGCGAAGCGCTCTTCGGGGTTACTGACTTTCTTGATCTGGCGTTCCAATTTGAAGCCGGCGTGGAAATATTCCTTGGCCTCGTGCTCGAACGAGAAGGCGACACCCCCTTTCATGGCGCTCATCTGCTCGCCATACTTCTTGAGGATACGGCTTGCCAGGATCTCCAGAAAGCGGCGCTCCGCGCCCAGTTCCTGCGGCAGCTGCGGGATCATGTCGAAGACGTGCCGCAGGTGGTACGGGTGGCGCACGATGATGACCGGCACCGCCTTGCCGCCCCGTCCCTGCGGTCCGCGCCGCTCGGCCAGCGTCACCGCCGGGGAGACGCTGGCCAGCACCGAGGCGATGGTGTCCTGCAGCTTCCAGCGCAGCCGCGTCGTCTGCGACCCGTTGCCCAGGTTCAGCCCGGACAGGAAGCGCGACATCCGGCTCCGCCAGGTTTCCTTCGGGCGCTTGTGCGTGGGCAGGTTCTGCACCACCAGCGGGTTGCCCAGCACGTCATCCGCGGGCGGCAAGGGGTTGAAATTGAAGTACTTGCCGGTGACCACGCCGCGTCCGGCCCCCGACTCGACCGATGCCGAGCGAGCCCTGGATCCAGACCCTGCGGCGGTCAGTGACACCATGGACCGGCGTTTCCCCGTGTACCCATCATTCGTTAAATGGAGGTGGCGCGTGGGCCTTGGCAAGGCTCGCCACCATCATGCTTATCGTTAACTTTAAGAATGATTCAATGGTAGGAAAAACAGCGTGGCCGACGCAGCGAGCGCCGAAGCGTTGCCGTCGCGCCACGCGGCTGAGGCGGCTCCGTCTCGCCACCGTCTCTCCGCTTCTGGTTGTTGTAAGGGCAGAGCCGAGCAACGATACATAATATTGTGTGTTTTTACTTATCTCTGCGAACAGCAACTCGCAATCCACTGCCGTCGTTCCCGGTCGCCTCGCACCCTGTTGTCGCCCCTGTGCGCGACAACCGATAAGCCGTTTTGGGAATGAGCGAGCTGACCAACCACTTGGGCGCGCTCGCCCCCTTCCGCCGCCCCCGTGAGGCGCGGAGGGGGCGACCTCTTGCCAGGGCGGCGGCGGGCGTCCACACTTCCGCTGTGACACAGCCCAGCGGACTGCCCCTTGGCCGACACCTCGATTTCCTCCGTCGCGCAGGGCTCGCTGTTCGGCGAGGCCGACGCCCTCGGCTACACCACGCCCGTCGTGTACGACGAGATGGTGGACGGCCGTGGCCGTCTGCGCCCGCACTGGCAGATCTTCATGGGTTCGTTGGGCGGCCTCGACCCGGGCCGCATGGCCGAGCGGTGGGAAGAGGCGCGCCGGCTGCTGCACCAGAACGGCGTCACCTTCAACATCTACGGCGACCCACAGGGCATGGAACGGCCCTGGCCGCTCGACATGCTGCCGCTCGTCATCCCGCCGGAGGAGTGGCAAACCATCGCAGCCGGGCTGGCGCAGCGCGCCCGGCTGCTGAACGCCGTGCTGGCGGACGTCTACGGGCCGCAGACATTGGTGCGCGACGGCGCGTTGCCGCCCGCCCTGGTCTTCGCCGATCCCGGATTCCGCCGAGCCGTGCACGGGGTGCCGGTGCCGGGCGGAACGCACCTGCACTTCTACGCCGCTGACCTCGCCCGCGCCGCCGATGGCCGCTGGTGGGTGATGTCCGACCGCACCCAGGCGCCGAGTGGCAGCGGCTACGCGCTGGAGAACCGCGCGGTGCTGACCCGCGTCCTGCCCGACAGCTTCCGCGTCTGCCGGGTGGAGCGGCTGGCGCCGTTCTTCGCCGATTTCCGCGAGACGCTGGCCTCGCTCGCCCCGCGCGGCGGGGAAGGGCGCGTCGTGCTGCTCACCCCCGGCCCGTACAACGAAACCTATTTCGAGCACGTTTACCTCGCCCGACACCTTGGCATCACGCTGGTGGAGGGCGCCGACCTGACGGTGCGCGACCGCCGGGTCTGGCTGAAGACGCTGTCGGGGCTGGAGCCGGTGGACGTCATCCTGCGTCGCCTGGACGACGATTTCGCTGACCCCTTGGCGTTGCGCGTCGACAGCTCGCTGGGCGTCGCCGGCCTCGCCGAGGCGGTGCGCGCCGGGACCGTGGCGGTCGCCAACGCGCTGGGCAGCGGCCTGCTCGAATCCCTGTCGTTCCGCCCCTTCCTCGACGGGTTGAACGAGCGGCTGTTCGGTGAGGAGCTGATCCTGCCGCACGTGGCCACGTGGTGGTGCGGCCAGGAGGCCGAGTGCGCCCACGTGCTGGAGCATCTGGACGAGCTGGTCATCGCCCCCGCCTTCCGCTCCCTGCCGTTCGATCCGGTGCACGGCCATTCCCTGTCGGCGGCGCAGCGCGACGATCTGGCCGCCCGGATCCGGCGCAGCCCGTGGGCTTTCGTGGCGCACCAGCCCCCCGGGCTCTCGACGGCCCCGGTGTGGGAGGGCGACCATCTCCAGCCGCGCCCACTGGTGCTGCGGGTCTTCCTGTGTGCCACGCCGGACGGCGGCTACACCGCCATGCCCGGCGGCCTGACCCGCGTCTGCGCCGAGCCGGGGCGGCTGATCGTCTCCATGCAGCACGGCGGCGGCAGCAAGGACACCTGGGTCCTCTCGTCCAGCCGCCGCGTTGAGCCGACGGCGCACCGCGCGGTGCCGGACGCCCGGCCGTTGCGGGCCGCCACCGGCGACCTGCCCAGCCGCGTCGCCGACGGCCTGTTCTGGCTCGGCCGCTACGCCGAGCGGGCGGAGGGCTGCGTGCGCCTGCTGCGCGGCGCCTATGGCCGGGTGACCGACGGCAACCAGCCGGGCGCGCCCGAGGAGCTGAAGGTGCTGCTGCACGTGATGGCGCCGCTCGGCATCATCCCATGGGAGCTGACGCGCATGGCCACCAGCCGCGGGCTGGACAGCGCGCTGCGCGCCGCGGTCTTCGACGAGAGCCACCCGAACAGCCTGCGCGCCAACGCGCAGCGCCTGCATCGCGCCGGCTACAGCGTGCGCGACCGCCTGTCGCTCGACCTCTGGCGCGTCATCTCGCAGCTCGACCGGCAGAGCCAGGCGCCGGCCCGGCGCATCGACGCGGCCGCGCTGCTGCTGCGCCTCGACGATCTGATGACCTCGCTGGCCGCCCTCGCCGGGCTGGAGCAGGAAAGCATGATGCGCGGCCACGGCTGGCGCTTCCTCGACATGGGGCGGCGCATGGAGCGCGCCGTCCACATGGTGTCGCTGGTGCGCTGCACCCGCCTCGCCTCGCCCGAGCCGCCCGACGCCAACACCGAGGCCGCCTCGCTGGAGGTGCTGCTGGAATTGGGCGAGAGCTTCATGGCCTACCGCGAGCGGACCCTGGCCGGCGTGGACCGCGGCCCGGTGCTCGACCTGCTGCTGCCCAGCGAGGAGAACCCGCGCGCGCTGGCCTTCCAACTCGCCGCGCTGGAGCGGCACGTGGCCGCCCTGCCGCGCGGGTCCGGCGAGGCGAGCGCCGCCGCCATCCGGCTGCTCGCCGCGGCGCGGACCGCGCTGCGCGGGTCGGATGCGCTGCACCACCCCGAGGCGCTGCGCACCGCGCTGGACGCGCTGGGGCAGACGCTTCCCGACCTCTCCAACCTGCTGGCGCACGCCTATTTCAGCCATGCCTTTGCCCGACCCGCGTGAGCCCGCCCCGATGCGCTACCGCTGCCGCCACGTGACCCGCTACGACTACGGCGACGACGTGCCGGTGTCGCACCACCTCGTCCACCTGCGCCCGCGGCCGCACCCACGACAGCGCGTGCACGCCTTCACGCTGCGCGTCACGCCCTCGGCCGCGCTGACCGCCGACCACGACGACCATTTCGGCAACCCCGTCACCTACGTCGCCGTGCAGGAGCCGCACCGCCGCCTGACCATCGTCGCGGAAAGCGAGGTGGAGGTGTCCGCCTCCCCTGCCCTCGACCTGGAGACGACGCCGGCGTGGGAGGATCTGATCGGCGCGCCGGGTGACCCGGCCACGGTGGCGCAGTTCGCCTTCGACAGCACGCTGGTAACGGCGGCGCCCAACCTCGCCGAATTCGCGCGGCCGTCCTTCGGGAAGGGGCGGCCGGTGGCCACGGCGGCGCTCGACCTGATGCGGCGGATCCATCGCGACTTCACCTTCGACCCGACCGCCACCACGGTGACGACGCCGCTGGCCGAGGTGCTGCAGAAACGCAGGGGCGTGTGCCAGGACTTCGCCCACCTGCTGGTCGGCGGGCTGCGCTCCATGGGGCTGGCGGCGCGCTACGTCAGCGGCTACCTGCGCACGCTGCCGCCGCCGGGCCAGCCGCGGCTGGTCGGCGCGGACGTCAGCCACGCGTGGGTGTCCGTATGGTGCGGTGGGGAAACCTGGCTGGATCTGTGCCCGACCAACGGGCAGATCGCGGACCGCGACTACATCACGGTCGCCTGGGGCCGCGACTACGACGACGTCAGCCCGGTGCGGGGGATCATCGTCGGCGGCGCCGGGCATGGGCTGACGGTCAGCGTCGACGTCGAGCCCCTGGAGGATTAGGGGCGCCGAAGCGCCCCCTTCCCCGGATCAGACCGCCAGCAGCGCGATGCCGCTGGCCGCCACCGCGGCGCCGGCCACGCGGACCGCCGCGCCATGGATCGAGCGGAAGCCGGCGATGCCCAGCAGGTGCAGCAGGCCGGTGGCAGCGACGAAGCCGACGGCGTACAGGGCCGGCGCGGCGGCCTCCGGCGCCTCGGCGCCGTGGGCGTGGCCGTGGAACACCGCGAAGGCGCCGACGATCGCGGCGCCCAGCCACACCGACGGACGCACCGCCAGCGCGACGAGCGAGCCCAGCACCACCAGCGAGGCGGCGATGCCCAGCTCCACCGACGGCAGCGCGACGCCGTTCAGGCCCAGCAGGCCGCCGGCCAGCATCATGCCCATGAAGCTCAGCGGCACCGCCCACAGGGCGCGGCCGCCGCGCTGCGCCGCCCACAGGCCGACGGTGACCATCGCCAGCAGGTGGTCGAGGCCGCCGAACGGGTGGGTGAAGCCGTGGACGAACCCGGCATCGTGCGCGCCGCCGGTGTGGGCCTGCGCCGCCCCGGCCAGACCGATGACGCCGGCGGCCAGGACCGCCCCCAGGGTACGCTGTGTCGTGGTGTGCATCGTTGCGCCTCTCGCTGTGCCCGTTTGCGGGCTTGTATGAAGTCCTGCAAATTTTTCATACGGGGGCTGGACGGTCAACAGCGGATGCGCCGGGCGGGTTGCCGTGCTAACCACGTGGCCGAGAGATCCGGGAAGGAAGCCCATGGAACGCGTCACCGTGTCGCTGGACGACGACCTGCTGGCCCAGTTCGACGACTACATCCACCGCACCGGCTACGCCAACCGGTCAGAGGCGGTGCGCGACCTGATCCGCGGCAAGCTGGAGGCCGACCGGCTGGAGCGTGACCGGGCGCCGGACTGCGTCGCCTGCGTCAGCTACGTATACGACCATCACGAGCGCGAGCTGTCGCGCCGCATCACCCAGGCGCACCACGCCCACCACGACCTGACGCACTCGACGCTGCACATCCACCTGGACCACGACTCGTGCCTGGAGGTGGCGGTGCTGAAGGGCCGGACCGAGGCGGTGCGCGACTTCGCCAACGCCCTGATGGCTGAGCGCGGCGTGCGGCACGGGCACCTGCACCTGGTGCCGGCGGACGTCAGCGTGGTGCCGCACTCGCATCACGACCATGACCACGATCATGGGCACGAGCCGCACGTCCACCATCACCCGAAGACCTGATCAGGCCGCGCCGTCCAGCATCCGCTCCAGCGTGTCGAGGATGGCCTGCGGGCTGACCGGCTTGCGCAGGATCTCCAGCGGGCGCCACGCGCCGTTGGTCAGCGCGTCGTCGGCGGACTCCGCGGTCAGATAGCCGGTCATCACGATCACCGGCAGCGTCGGGCTCATGCCCCGCACCTCGCGGATCAGCCCGCGGCCGTCGAGGCGCGGCATGCGCAGGTCGGTGATGACGATGTCCGCCGGGTCGTCGCGCAGGCGCTCCACCGCCTCCTGCCCGTCGCCGGCCAGGGTGACGCGGTAACCCTTGCGGGACAGGAAGTCTTCGATCGCCATGGCGGCGAGCGCCTCGTCCTCGGCGACCAGGACATGGCGGCGGTCAGCGTCAGGCATGGGCCATCTCCACGTCGCGGAGCGAAGGACGGGTCACCGGCAGGGTGATGGTGAAGCGCACGCCGCGCCGGCCGTCGCCGTGATCGATGTTGGCCGCCTCGATCCGGCCGCGCATGGCCTCGACGATGCCGTAGCCGATCGAGAGGCCGAGGCCGGAGCCCTTGCCGACCTCCTTGGTGGTGAAGAACGGGTCGAAGATGCGCGACAGCACCGCCTCGTCGATGCCGCCGCCATCATCGGTCACGGCGATGCAGGCGGTCTGCCGCTCGCCGTTCACCAGGAAGCCGATCTGGATGCGGCCCGCCCGCCCTCCGGCGTCCCGCCGGTCGAGGATGGCGTCGCGCGCGTTGGACAGCAGGTTGAGCACCACCTGCTCCAGCTGGAACGGCCGGCCGCGCACCATGCAGGTGTTCCCGTCCAGTTCCACCTCCACCGTGACGCCGTCGAGCGTGTACTGGTTCTGCACCAGCTCCACCGCCGAGCGCACGCTATCCGCCGGGTCGAAGACCTGGGTGCCGCCGCCGTCGCGCCGGCTGAAGGTGCGCATGTGGTCGATGATCTTGCCCATGCGGTCGGTCTGATCGCCGATCAGGGTCAGCACCTTCTCGATGCGCCCCTGGTCGAGCTCGCCGTCGCGCAGGCGGGACAGCGCGTTCTCCGCCCAGATGCGGATGATGTTGAGCGGCTGGCTCATCTCGTGCGCCATGCCGGCTGCCAGCGTGCCGAGCGTCGCCAGCTTGGAGGCCTGCACCAGCTCCTCCTGCAGCGCCTTGCGCTCGGTGATGTCGCGCGCGCTGCCGAGCAGCTGCACGATGTGGCCGAGGGCGTCGCGCACCGGAACCAGCACGGTGTGCCACGTCCGGCGGCCGTTCGGCAGGTCGAGCGTCTCCTCGTAGTCGATGGGCCGGCCGGCGGCGACGCATTCCGTGTAGCGCGCCTTCACGTGCGCCGCGGTGTCGGGGGACAGCACCTCGTCCACCGGGCGGCCGCAGATCAGCGCCGGGTCGAGGCCGGTGGCGCGGGCGTGCGCCGGGTTGATGGTGTCGATGACGAACGCCCCGTCCGGCCGCACGGTGACGACGAACAGGCTTTCGGCGAGGTTGTTGAAGAAGCTGACGTAGCGCTCCTCCGCCTGCCGGCGTTCCTCGATCTCGCGGTGCAGCGCCTGGTTGGCGATGCGCAGCTGCGTCGGGCTGGGCAGAGCCAGCGCCCGCGGCATCAGCAGCCACAGCGTCACCGCGGTCAGCACCGAGACCGTCGCCGTCGCCGCCTTGACGATGCCCTGTAGGCCGTAGTCGGGGTTCCACAGCGTCCACACGCCGAAGAAGTGCGTGGTGCCGCAGGCCAGGATGAAGGCGGCGAACATCCAGAACACCCAGCTGAACGCCACGTCGCGGCGCTTCCACACGAAGTACACCAGCGCCAGCGGGATCGAGTAGTAGGCCAGCCCGGTTAGCACGTCGGAGGAGACGTGCAGCGCCAGAAGCTCCGGCTGCCAGAGCAGGCAGATGCCGTGCGGCAGGAAATTGCTGGTGTCGAAAATGCTGACCGGTCCGCCGGGCATGCGCCGTCACTCCCCAATGCCGTCGGGGCGGAAGGCGTGCGGACGGTCGAGGTCGGCGACACGCTTCCGCTGATCGGTTCCGACTCAACCGTTAAGCACCGAGGTGGAGGTGTCAAGCCGACTTTCGGGCGGCGGATAGTCCGAAAGACCATTCGCCGCCCGTTGAGGGTCAGGCCGCCGTCTGCACCTTACGGTTCTGCTCGCGCGTCTTGAGGAAGCGCAGGGTCGGGAAGTCCTCCTGCGCGCGGTTCAGGTGCCAGGCGTTGCGCGCCAGGAACACCAGCGCACCGTCGTGGTCCTCGCCCAGCGCCGAGCGGTTCAGGTCGATGAACTTCTGAAGCGCCGCCTTGTCGTCGGTCTCGATCCAGCGGGCGGCGTCGACGCCGGCCCCCTCGAACTTCGCGGTGATGCCGTACTCCGCCTCGATGCGGGCGGCGAGCACCTCGAACTGCAGCTGGCCGACGACGCCGACGATCCAGTCGGCGCCCGACAGCGGCTTGAAGACCTGGGACGCCCCTTCCTCGGCGAAGTGCTCCAGCGCCTTGCGCAGGTGCTTGACCCGCATCGGGTCGTCCAGGCGGGCGCGTTGCAGCAGCTCGGGCGCGAAGCTCGGCACGCCGATG
Organism: Azospirillum sp.; assembly: GCF_050789165.1. Taxonomy (NCBI): domain Bacteria; kingdom Pseudomonadati; phylum Pseudomonadota; class Alphaproteobacteria; order Rhodospirillales; family Azospirillaceae; genus Azospirillum; species Azospirillum sp. The sequence continues at coordinate 22,185 of NZ_JBOZRT010000050.1, read as the reverse complement.
AAGCGGATCTCCTCGCCCTCGGTCAGCGTGTCGCCGATGCGCAGGGATCCGTGGTTCGGGATGCCGATGATGTCGCCGGGCCACGCCTCCTCGGCCAGCTCGCGGTCGCGGGCCAGGAACAGCACGGCGTTGTTGACCGCCAGCAGCTTGCCGGAGCGCATGTGCTTCAGCTTGGCGCCGCGCTTGAACTTGCCGGAGCACAGGCGGACGAAGGCGATGCGGTCGCGGTGGTTCGGGTCCATGTTGGCCTGGACCTTGAACACGAAGCCGGTGACCTTCTCCTCCGACGGCTCGACGGTGCGCGGCTCGGCCGGCTGCGGACGCGGCGGCGGGGCGTTCTCGGCCAGCCCGGTCAGCAGCTCCTGCACACCGAAGTTGTTGATGGCCGAGCCGAAGTAGATCGGCGTCAGGTGGCCGGCGCGGTACTCGTCGAGGTCGAAGGCCGGCATCAGGCCGCGCGCCATCTCCACGTCCTCGCGCAGCTTGGCGACGGCGTGGGCGGGCAGCAGCTCGTCCAGCTTCGGGTCGTCGAGGCCGTTGCACTCGATGCCCTCGCTGACCTCGTCGCCCTTGGTGCGGTCCATCAGCACGAGGCGGTCGCGGATCAGGTCGTAGCAGCCCAGGAAGTCGCGGCCCATGCCGATCGGCCAGCTGGCCGGCGTGACGTGGATCTGCAGCGCCTCCTCGATCTCGGAGATGAGGTCGAAGGGATCGCGCGCCTCGCGGTCCATCTTGTTGCAGAAGGTGGTGATCGGCACGTCGCGCAGGCGGCAGACTTCGAACAGCTTCAGCGTCTGCGCCTCGATGCCCTTGGCGCCGTCGATGACCATCACCGCGCTGTCCACGGCGGTCAGCGTGCGGTAGGTGTCCTCCGAGAAGTCCTCGTGGCCCGGCGTGTCCAGCAGGTTGAAGGTGCGGCCGTCGTAATCGAAGGTCATGACGGACGCGGTCACCGAGATGCCGCGCTCGCGCTCAACCTTCATCCAGTCCGACTTCGCGCGCCGCTGCTCGCCGCGCGCCTTCACGGCGCCCGCCATCTGGATGGCGCCGCCGAACAGCAGCAGCTTCTCGGTCAGCGTGGTCTTGCCGGCGTCCGGGTGCGCGATGATCGCGAAGGTCCGTCGCCGGGAAACGGCGTCCTCAAGTCCGGACATGCCTGATCCCAAGTGATGTGTGGTGCGCGCCTTAGATAGCAGCGCGACGGGCGCGGTTCCAGTCGCCGGTGATCGGGTGCCGGCGAATGGAACAGAATGGAACGCCGTGGAACAGTGTGCGGGGGCTGTTCAGTTCACTCTTCGCCCCGACCGCGTCTCCAAGGCCCCAAGGACTTTCATCCTACAGGAAACCGGCAAGGGGCGCAAGCACCGCGGGCCGGGCCGGCCGGAAGGCCGCCCGGCCCGCGGATGCACCTGATTACAGCGCCAGCTCGGCGATCTGCACCGCGTTCAGCGCCGCGCCCTTCAGCAGCTGGTCGCCGCAGACGAACAGGTCGAGGCCGTGGTCGCCGAACACGAGGTTGGTGCGGATGCGGCCGACCTCGACGTCGAACTGGCCCGACGCGTTCAGCGGCATCGGGTAGACGCCGTTGGCGGGGTCGTCGGTCAGCTTCACGCCCGGCGCGTCGGACAGCACGCGGCGCGCGGCGTCCGGCGTGACCGGCTGGATCGTCTCGACGGTGATCGCCTCGGAGTGGGCGCGGTAGGTCGGGATGCGCACCGCCGTGCAGGACAGGGCCAAGTCCGGCAGGTCCAGGATCTTCCGCGTCTCCCAGGTGACCTTCATCTCTTCCTTGGTGTAGCCATTGTCCTGGAAGGCGTCGATCTGCGGGATCAGGTTGAACGGGATCGGGTGGCGGAAGACGCTGTTGCTGGCGGGCTTGCCGTCCAGCACGTTGCGGGTCTGCTCCTCCAGTTCGGCCATGCCCTCGGCGCCGGCGCCGCTGGTCGCCTGGTAGGTGGAGACGATGACGCGCTTCAGGCCGAACGCCTTGTGCAGCGGGCCGAGCGCGACCACGGCGATGGCCGTCGTGCAGTTCGGGTTGGCGATCAGGCGCTTGGCGGGATCGTAGGCCGAGGCGTTGATCTCCGGCACGATCAGCGGGATTTCCGGGTCGTAGCGGAAGGCCGAGGAGTTGTCGATCACCAGCGGGCCGGCGGCGGCGATGGCCGGGGCGTGCGCCTTGGCGAAGTCGCCGGACACGGCGAGCAGCACCACGTCGCAGTCCTTCACCAGGTCGAGCGAGTATTCCTGGAGGGTGATCGCGCCGTACGGGGTCTCCACCACCTTGCCGGCGCTGCGGCCGGAGGCCAGCAGGCGCAGCTCGGCCACGGGGAAGTTGCGGCGGTGGAGGACGTCGATCATCTCGCGGCCGACGGCGCCGGTGGCGCCGACGATGGCGACCTTCTTGGAAGAACTGGCGGCAGACATCTTCAAGCTACTCCGTCCTGTGAGCGGGGCCCCGGCGGGCGGCGGATCGGAGCCCTTGATACGACAAGGGCCCCGTCCGTGTCCGGCGGGGCCCTCGTGGTGGGTGTCGTTGCGCTGTTACCGCACGCCACGTCCGCAAGGCCCGCCGGAGCGAGTCTTTTTGGTGGTGGTCTTCGTGGTCTTGGCGAACGAGCGGATCATGCGTCTTCCTTACGCGAAGGCGCGGGAGTTGTAAAGTGCAAGTAAAAGCCCCTCTCCCTTGACGGGAGAGGGGTTGGCGAGAGGGTGGCGCCGCGAAGCGGCCACCGAGCTTGCCGCCGCCTGCCGGCGGCTATCCCCCTCTCCCCAACCTCTCACCCTCGGGGGAGAGGGGCTTTTTGTTACCGGAACCCCCGCCCGTTGCTGTCCGGGATCACCGGGTGCACGTCCCAGATCTCCTCGGCGTACTCGCGGATCGTGCGGTCGGAGGAGAACCAGCCCATGCTGGCGGTGTTGATGATCGCCTTGCGGGTCCACTCCTCCGGATCGCGGTACAGCTCCATGGCGCGCTCCTGCGCCAGGCAGTAGTCCTCGAAGTCGGCGGTGACCAGGAAGTGGTCGCCGCCATCGGTCAGCGCCTGCAGGATCGGGTGGAAGCGGTTCGGGTCGTCCGGCGAGAACACGCCGGTGGAGATCATGTCCAGCGCGCGCTTCAGCGCCGGGTTGGCGGCGATCACCTGGCGCGGGTTGTAGGCGCCGCCTTCGCGCAGGGAGTTCGCCTCCTCCGCCGTCAGGCCGAAGATGAAGATGTTGTCGTCGCCGACGTGCTCCTTGATCTCGACGTTGGCGCCGTCGAGCGTGCCGATGGTCAAGGCACCGTTCAGCGCCAGCTTCATGTTGCCGGTGCCCGACGCCTCCATGCCGGCGGTCGAGATCTGCTCGGACAGGTCGGCGGCGGGGATGATGATCTCCGCGGCGGTGACGTTGTAGTTCGGCAGATAGACGACCTTCAGCTTGTCGTGCAGCACGGGGTCGTGGTTCACCACCTTGGCGACGTCGTTGATCAGCTTGATGATCAGTTTCGCCATCTGGTAGGCCGGCGCCGCCTTGCCGGCGAACACCTTGGTGACCGGCACCCAGTTGACCGTCGGGTTGTCGCGCATGTCGTTGTACAGCGCGATGGTCTGCAGGATGTTCAGCAGCTGGCGCTTGTACTCGTGCATGCGCTTGACCTGCACGTCGAACAGGCTGTCGACGTTGATCTCGGTGCCGGTCTGCCGCGCGATGTAGGCGGCGAGGCGCTTCTTGTTCTTGCGCTTGGCGCGGCGGAACTCCTCGCGGAACGCGGCGTCATCCGCCTTCGGCAGGATCGCCTTGATCTGGTCGAGGTCGTGCACCCAGCCTTCGCCGATGCGGCTGGAGATCAGCTCGGCCAGCGGGCGGTTCGCCTGGTGCAGCCAGCGGCGCGGCGTGATGCCGTTGGTCTTGTTGTTGATGCGCTCCGGGAACTCGGCGTGGAAGTCGGCGAACACCGTCTGCTTCATCAGGTCGGTGTGCAGCGCCGACACGCCGTTGACCTTGTGCGAGCCGAGGAAGGCCAGGTTGCCCATGCGCACGCGGCGCTCGCCGCGCTCGTCGATCAGCGACAGCCGCGACAGGCGCGCGTTGTCGCCGGCCGCGCGGGCCTTGGAGCGGTTCAGGAAGCGCGCGTTGATCTCGTAGATGATCTGCATGTGGCGCGGCAGCACGCGCTCCAGCAGGCGGACCGGCCACGCCTCCAACGCCTCGGGCAGCAGCGTGTGGTTGGTGTAGGAGAAGCAGCCCTGGGTGATCTCCCACGCCTTCTCCCACTGCACGGCGTGCTGGTCGACCAGCAGGCGCATCATCTCGGCGATGCCGATGGAGGGGTGCGTGTCGTTGAGCTGGATCGCCGCCTTCGCCGGCAGCTGGTCGAAGTCGGCGTGGTGCTGCAGGTAGCGGCGGATGATGTCCTGCAGCGAGGCCGAGGTGAAGAAGTACTCCTGCTTCAGGCGCAGCTCGCGCCCGGTCTCCGTCGCGTCGTTCGGGTAGAGGACGCGGCTGAGGTTCTCGGTCATTACCTTCTGCTCGACGGCCTTCATGTAGGCGCCGTCGTTGAAGTGGCCGAAGTTGAAGTCGCGGGTGGCGCGCGCCGACCACAGGCGCAGCGTGTTGATCGTCTTGCCGCCGTAGCCGACCACCGGGGTGTCGTAGGCCATGGCCAGCACGCGCTCGGCATCGACCCAGCGGTAGGCCTTCTCGCCGACGCTGTCGCGGAACTCCTCGACGCGGCCGTAGAACTGCACGGGGTACAGCACCTCGGGGCGGGCGAACTCCCACGGGTTGCCGAACTGCAGCCACTGCTCGGGGTACTCGACCTGCCAGCCGTGCTCGAAGCGCTGCTCGAACAGGCCGAACTCGTAGCGGATGCCGTAGCCGTAGCCGGGCAGCCCCTGGCTCGCCATGCTGTCGAGGAAGCAGGCGGCGAGGCGGCCGAGGCCGCCGTTGCCCAGCGCCGCGTCCGGCTCGGCGTCCACCACCTCGTCCAGCGTCAGCCCGATCTGGTCGAGCGCCTGCCGGCAGGCGTCCATGACGCCGAGGTTGGACAGGCTGTTGGTCAGCAGCCGGCCGATCAGGAATTCCAGCGACATGTAGTACACGCGCTTGGAATCCTGCTGGTAGTAGGTGCGGGTGGTGTCCATCCAACGGTCGACCAGCCGGTCGCGGACCGACAGGGCCACGGTGTGGAACCAGTCGCGCCGTGTGGCGGCGCGGGCGTCCTTGCCCACCGAATACACCAGCCACTCCAGGAACGAGCGCTTCAGCCCGTCCACGTCCAGGCTGCGCCGTTCGATTTCGCTGGCTTTGTACCGAGCATCCATAGCGTGTCGATGTCCTTCGTTCGGGCGAACCGGTGTCCGACGATTCCGGCGGTGTGCGCCGATTAAGCGGTAAATTGGGTGCCGTTGGGGGCAGCGCCAGTTTCAGGATTCTTGGTTAAGCAAGCTTTAAGGCTAGCCGAAGTTCATTTGGCTGCCCAGCGCCTGATGCCGAACGCGAAAGAGGTGCCCCTCCTTTTTCTTCGCACGGAAGGGAGTAGGATGCACTCCAAGACCGTACCTCCCATCTCATACGCCATGCCCGACGATCTGGATTTTCCCGCCGCACCGCCGCTCACGCTGCGCCAAGCCCTGACCTCCGACATCCCGGCGCTGCTCGCCATCGAGGAGCGCTGCTTCGAGACCGACCGCCTGACCCGTCGCAGTTTCCACCACATGATCACCAAGGGCAACGCCATGGTGCTGGTGGAACTTCACGGAGACGTGATCGCCGGCTACGCGATGGTGGCCTTCCACGCCGGAACGTCGCTGGCGCGGCTGTATTCCTTCGCGGTCGATCCGCCGTTCCGCCGTTCCGGCGCCGGCACCCGCCTGCTGACCGCCGCCGAGCAGGCGGCGCGGGCGCATGACTGCATTTATCTGAGGCTCGAAGTGCGGCGCGACAACCGTGCCGCCATCGATCTCTACAAACGGAATGGATTCCGCGAGTTCGGTGTTTATGCCGATTACTACGAAGACCACATGGAAGCGTTGCGGCTGGAAAAGCGCTTGGGTGCCGTCGGGCCCAGCGCGCCGCTCGGAGCCCGGCTGGTGCCCTACTATCAGCAGACCCTCGACTTCACCTGCGGACCGTCGGCCCTGATGATGGGCATGAAGGCCCTGCGGCCCGACCTGGAGCTGAACCGGCAGCTGGAGATCCGGCTGTGGCGCGAGGCGACCACGGTGTTCATGACCTCCGGGCACGGCGGTTGCGGGCCGTACGGGCTGGCCCTGGCGGCGTGGCGGCGCGGGCTGGACGTGGAGATCTGCGTCAAGGACGACAGCGTCCCCTTCCTCGACGGCGTGCGCGACGACGACAAGAAGGAGGTCATGCGCCTCGTCCATCAGGAGATGATCGACGAGCTGGCCGGGACCGGCGTGCGCGTCAGCCACCGCACGCTGACCTCCGCCGACATGGCCGAGGCGGTGCAGGACGGCGCGGTTCCCATCGTGCTGATCAGCAGCTACCGCATCTACCGCGAGAAGTTCCCGCACTGGGTCGTGGTGTCGGGGGCGGACGACCGGTTCCTCTACGTGCACGACCCGCTGGTGTACGACGAGCAGCACGCCCACATCGACCGCATCTTCATGCCGATCCCCCGCCAGGACTTCGAACGCATGGCCCGTTACGGCAAGGCACAGCTGAAGGCGACGCTCCTCCTGCGCGAGCGAACCGTCCACTGATGGCCGCGCATCTCGTCATCGTCGACCGCCGCGCCGACTTTCCCTGGCGGAAGGACAACCTCCAGGTCGTCACCGCGCGCGAGTACATCGCCAAGCCGGACGCGGCGCGCGGCCGCGACCAGCGCGTCATCAACCTCAGCCGCACCTACGAGTACCTGGGCACCGGCTACTACGTCTCGCTGCTCGGCGAGGCGCGCGGCGAGCGGGTGATCCCGACGGTGAAGACGATCCTCGACCTGCGCCAGCGCGCGCTGACCCGCGCGATGCTGGCCGAGGTGGAGGAGGCGCTGAACCGCAAGATGAAGCGGCTGAGCGACCGGCCGGAGGCGTCGTTCAACCTGCTGGTCTTCTTCGGCCGGGCGACGGACCGCCGCTTCGCCGACATCGCCCGCGACATCTTCGACCTGTTCCGCTGCCCGATCCTCAAGGTGCAGGTGCGCCTGAAGCAGGGCTGGACCCTGCACGCGGTCGAGCCGCTGTCCATCGACGAGCTCAACGACGAACAGAAGCAGGCGTTCGAGGCGGCGCTCGACGCCTACACGCGCGCCTCCTGGCGGGAGCCGGCGGCGCGGGCGCAGGCGCGCTGGACGCTGGCGATCCTGCACAACCCGAAGGAGGAGCTGCCGCCCTCCAGCCCGCGCGCGCTGCAGAAGTTCATCAAGGCCGGCGAGGCGTTGGGCATCGAGGCGGAGCTGATCGAGAAGAAGGATTTCGCGCGGCTGGCCGAGTACGACGCGCTGTTCATCCGCGAGGGCACGGCGATCGACAACCACACCTACCGCTTCGCCAAGAAGGCCGAGGCGGAGGGGATGCCGGTGATCGACGACTCCAACTCGATCCTGAAATGCACCAACAAGGTGTATCTGGCCGAGCTGCTGAAGGCCAACAAGGTCCCGACGCCGAAGACGGTGATCCTCGACAAGCGCGGGCTCGCCACCCTCGACCAGGAGATCCCCTACCCCATCGTGCTGAAGATCCCGGACGGGTCGTTCTCGCGCGGGGTGTTCAAGGTGACCAACCGCTCCGAGCTGGAGGCGACGGCGGAGAGCCTGTTCGAGGACTCCGACGTCATCCTGGCGCAGGAGTTCATGTACACCGAGTTCGACTGGCGCGTCGGCGTGCTGAACCGCCAGCCCTTCTACGTCTGCCAGTACCTGATGGCGAAGAAGCACTGGCAGATCGTCAAGCACGGCGGCAACGGCCGGGCCGAGACCGGCTCGTCGCGCACGTGCTTGGTGGAGGACGCGCCGAAGGAGGTGGTCGACATCGCGGTGAAAGCGGCCGGCCTGATCGGCGACGGCCTCTACGGCGTCGACGTCAAGCAGAACGAGCGGGGCGTCTTCGTCATCGAGATCAACGACAACCCCAGCCTCGACCTCGGCGTCGAGGACGCCTGCCTGAAGGACGAGCTCTACCGCGCCATCATGCGGGAGTTCCTGCGGCGGCTGGAGAACCGGGCCGGCCCACACACGTCCGCCGCTACCCCGAACGGGTGAAGCGGGGCCTCGGCCATACGCTCATTTCGCGTCACTTTCCGGATCCCCCGGCGGGGAACAAGCGGTCACCCCTCGCGTTAAGTCCGGGACATCACATCGAACGGGAGCACTCCGGAAGAGGCAATCCGGGGTCCGCTCCCGCCGAGGAACGGGGAGACCGACAATGACGACAGCCCGGGATACGCGCGTCGCCGGCTCGGCCGAGCGGGGGGCCTGAGGGCACCGACAAACCCCATTGCGAACCACCACCGAACCGGACCGGCCGCGAGGCCGGGCGTCGGAGGGGTTCGTCGTCTCTGGCGGAGCGGTGCGCAGAAGACGGCCGCAGCCGCGCCAAGGAAAAGACTTGGAGGAAGTGAGACCATGCCGTATTCGTTCGAAGCCGAGCTCATCCGCTGCATGCCGAATCTGCAGCGCTACGCGTGCAAGTTGACGCGTGATGCCACGGCTGCCGAAGATCTGACCCAGGACTGCCTCGCCCGCGCGCTGTCGCGCTCGCACCGGTTCGAGCCGGGCACCAACATGCAGGCGTGGCTCACCACGATGCTGAAGAATCTGCATTTCAACAACCTGCAACGCGAGAAGCACGTCACCAAGGTCGAGCTGTGGGACGGCGCCATGTCGGTGGAGGCGTCGCAGATCGCCCGCCTCGTCTTCCGCGACGTCGACCGCGCCTTCGGCGCGCTCACGCCCAGCCAGCGCAAGGTGGTCAAGCTGGTGGCCATCGAGGGCCGCCCCTACCAGGAGGCCGCGGAGAAGCTGAACGTCTCCATCGGCACCATCCGCTCCCGCCTGTGCCGCGCGCGCGAGCGGCTGAACAACCTCATGGCGGCGTGATGAAGTGCGCCCCTCCCCCAGTCCCGCTGGGGGAGGATCTGATCCTTGATAGAACTGCCCGTTCACCACGATCCCACCGTTCGGGTGCGGAACCCGCGCGGTCATGCAGATGGACGCCGGCGACACCGGGGGATACCCGGCATGGCGCGACCGTGCCGCGCCGCTTGTCCATTCCGCGGTACTGCGGGCGTTCGGACCAGGGCTGCGGGGACATCGCGCCCTGCCGATCGGGTGGAGGTTCCGGTGCCGGCGAGGTGGTGTGTTTGCAACAGCCTGCTGCCAAGCCGCTTTCCGCTTTCCGGCAACTGGAACAAGCATCACGGATCTCTGTTACATCGGGCATACAACGCAGGCGACATTGGCGGGGGGCCAGTCATGACCGACGGACAATCCATGGGGGAAACCCGAAGCGGGGTATTGTCGTTTCCACGGCACACCCCATAAGAAGGGCTAGCGACGTCTTCCGAGCCCTACCACTTGGACAGTGGCCGGACGTGTCACGGACCGTTTGCGACGCTCCGGGATTGAACGGACATGAAGCGTGTGACGATGAGCCACATAAATGCCTATCTCGACGGTGCCCTCGACGAGAACGAGCGGCGCGAGTTCGAGGCCGCGGTCGAGGCGGACGCGGACGCGAAAGCCATGCTGAACCTGCACAGGCAGCATGTGGACGAGCTGCATCGCCTGTACGACACCGTTCTGGAAGAGCCGGTGCCGTCGCGCATGCTCGACATTCTGCGAAAGCAGAAGACGTGAGCGCGGCGCGAGCACCCGGACGGTAAGGGAGGCGATCGGCCCGGCCGGTCGCCTTTTCTGTAGGCGAAGCCCTCTCCACTGCCAGAGGCAGGGAGAGGGCCAGGGAGGGGGTGTGCTCCCTATTCCTCCCCGAGCGACACTAGCGTGGTGTTGCCGCCGGCCGCCGTGGTGTTGACGGTCAGCGTGCGCTCGGTGGCGAAGCGCAGCAGGTAGTGCGGGCCGCCGGCCTTCGGCCCGGTGCCGGACAGCCCCTCGCCGCCGAAGGGCTGCACGCCCACCACGGCGCCGATCATGTTGCGGTTGACGTAAGTGTTCCCCACCCCGAGCCGGCCGTGGATGCGGCGGATGGTGCCGTCGATGCGGCTGTGGATGCCCAGGGTCAGGCCGTAGCCGGTGGCCTCCACCGCGTCGAGCACCGCATCCAGCCGGTCCGCGCCGTAGCGGATCACGTGCAGCACCGGGCCGAACACCTCGCGCTCCAGCCGGGCGAGCCCGTCGATCTCGAAGGCGCACGGGGCGAAGAAGGTGCCGTGCGCGCACTCCTCGCCCAGCGGCACCTCGAACAGGAGCTTCGCCTCCGCCTTCATCCGCTCGGCGTGCGCCTGGAGCGTGGCGCGCGCCTCCGCGTCGATGGCCGGGCCGACGTCGGTGCGCAACAGGCCGGGATCGCCGACGCGCAGCTCGTGCGCCGCCCCCTCCAGCATGCGGATCACCCGGTCGGCGATGCCGTCCTGCACGAACAGCACGCGCAACGCCGAGCAGCGCTGCCCGGTGGAGCGGAAGGCGCTGGTCAGCACGTCGTCCACCAGCTGCTCCGGCAGAGCGGATGAGTCGGCGATCAGCACGTTCTGCCCGCCGGTCTCGGCGATCAGCGGCACGATGGGGCCGTTGCGCTGGGCGAGCGCCAGGTTGATGGCGCGCGCCGTCTCGGTCGATCCGGTGAAGGCCACCCCGCGCACCCGCGGATCGTTCACCAGCGCCGCGCCGACCCGCCCGTCGCCGGGCAGCAGGTGCAGAACCTCCGGCGGGACTCCCGCCTCGTGGAAGAGCTGGACGGCGCGGGCGGCCATCAGCGGCGTCTGCTCCGCCGGCTTGGCCGCCACCGCGTTGCCGGCGGCCAGCGCCGCCGCCGCCTGACCGACGAAGATGGCGAGCGGAAAGTTCCACGGGCTGATGCAGGCGAACACCCCGCGCCCGTGCAGGGAGAGCTGGTTGTGCTCCCCCGTCGGGCCGGGCAGCACCCTGGGCAGCGTGAAGTCGATCCGCGCGCGGGCGGCGTAGTAGCGGCAGAAGTCCACCGCTTCCCGCACCTCGGCCAGCGCGTCGGGGATGGTCTTGCCGGCCTCGCGCACGCACAGCGCCATCAGCTCGGCCCGGTGCCACTCCAGCAGGTCGCCGGCGCGCTCCAGAACGGTCGCCCGCCGTTCGGCCGGGGTGTTGGCCCAGTCGCGCGCCACCCTGGAGGCCACGGCCAGTGCGTGGCCGACGTCGCGGTCGCTGGCCTCCACCACCGTGCCGACCACCCGGCCGCCGGCGGGGTCGAGGACGGCGCGCTCGGCGCCCTCCTGCGGCTTGCCGCCGACCAGGGGCGCCGCGCTCCACGGCGTGGCCTGGGCCTGCTCCATCCGGCGCAGCAGCGGTTCCGTCTGCATGGGATCGGAGAAGTCGAGGCCGCGGGAGTTGCGCCGCTCCGGCCCGAACAGGTCGACGGGCAGCGGGATGCGCGGGTGCGGCTTGTAAGGCAGGCGTGCGGCGCGGGCGACGGGGTCGGTAACGATGTCGGCGACCGGCACCTTGTCGTCCTGGATGCGGTTGACGAAGGAGGAGTTCGCCCCGTTCTCCAGCAGCCGCCGCACCAGATAGGCCAGCAGGTCCTCGTGGCTGCCGACCGGCGCGTAGACGCGCACGGGCATCTCCGGCCCCGCAATCTGGTGGTACAGCGGCTCGCCCATCCCGTGCAGGCGCTGGAACTCGTAGCCCTCGCGGTTCCCGGCCATGGCCTGGACGGCAGCGACGGTGTGCGCGTTGTGGGTGGCGAACATCGGATAAAGCGGCCCGCGCAGCTCCAGCAGCCGGCGCGCGCAGGCGAGGTAGGACAGGTCGGTGTTCACCTTGCGCGTGAAGACCGGATAGCCGTCGAGGCCGCGCTCCTGCGCCCGCTTGATCTCGGTGTCCCAATAGGCGCCCTTGACCAGCCGCACCATCAGCCGCCGGCCGGAGCGCCGGGTCAGCTCGGCCAGCCACTCGACCACCGCGTAGCCGCGCTTCTGGTACGCCTGCACCGCCAGCCCCAGTCCGTCCCACCCGGCAAGCCCGTCGTCCAGCGCCATCGCCTCGACGAGGTCGAGCTGGAGGGCGAGCCGGTCGGCCTCCTCCGCATCCACGGTCAGGCCGATGCCGGCGTCACGCGCCATCAGGCACAGGCTTTTCAGCCGGGGTTGCAGCTCGCGCAGCACGCGCTCGCGCTGCGCCTCCTCGTAACGGGGGTGGAGCGCGGAGAGCTTGACCGAGATGCCGGGGCTGTCGAAGACGCTCCGGCCCCCGCGCGCCGCGCCGATGGCGCGGATGGCGGCGGCGTAGGTCTCCAGGTAGCGGTCGGCGTCGGCCATGGTGCGGGCGCCCTCGCCCAGCATGTCGTAGGAGTGGCGGTAGCCGGCCTTCTCCTGCTCGCGCCCGCGCTCCAGCGCCTCGGCGATGGTGCGGCCCATGACGAACTGGCGGCCGAGGATGCGCATGGCCCGCATCATGGCCTGCCGGATCACCGGCTCGCCGGCCCGCGCGATCAGGCGGTTGAGCAGGGCGGCCGGGCGCCCCTCGGTCTCCTCGTCCAGGCGGATCACCCGGCCGGTCAGCATCAGCGCCCAGGTCGAGGCGTTGACGAACAGGTTGTCGGCGTGTCCGACGTGCTGCGCCCAGTCGGCCTCGCCGATCTTGTCGCGGATCAGGGCGTCGGCGGTCTCCGGGTCGGGGATGCGCAGAAGCGCCTCGGCGAGGCACATCAGCGCCACGCCCTCGCGGGTGGACAGCCCGAACTCCTGAAGGAAAGCGTCGAGCATGCCGAAGCTGGTGCGCGCCGCCCGCACGCCTTCGACCAGCCGCGCCGCCTCCGCCTCGATGCGGGCGCGCAGGGCGGAGGGCAGAGCGGCGCGCTCGACCAGGGCCTCCACCGCCTGCGCCTCGTCCATGCGGAAGGCGTGCTCCAGCGCGATGCGCGGCGGGGTGTCGGGGGCGAAGGGATCGACGGCGGCGGTGATCGTGCTCATGCGTCCAACTCCCCGATCAGGTGAGGCTTCTCTTTATCTAGGGCGGCGTCACGCCACCGTCCGCACCGCGTACTGGTTCCGGCCGTCGGCCTTGGCGCGGTACATCGCCAGATCGGCCGCCTTCATCAGCGCGGCGGGGTCGCGGCCGTCCTCCGGGAAGACGGCGATGCCGATGGAGGCGCCGACGTGGATCGCGGTGCCGGCCAAATCCACCGGTTCGTTGATCACGGCGATCACCTTGCTGGCCACCATCTCCGCATCGGCGAGCGAGCCGACCTCGCTCAGCACCAGCACGAACTCGTCGCCGCCCAGGCGGGCGATGGTGTCGGCGCGGCGCACCGCGGCTTCCAGGCGCCGGGCGATCACCACCAGCAGCTCGTCGCCGACGTCGTGGCCGTAGGTGTCGTTGACCGGCTTGAAGCCGTCGAGGTCGAGCATCAGCACCGCCGCCGCGCGCCCGTGCCGGGCCGCCAGCGCCACCGCGCGGTCCAGCCGGTCCATCAGCAGCCGGCGGTTCGGCAGGTCGGTCAGCGGGTCGTAGTGCGCCAGCCGGTGGATGCGCTCCTCCGCCCGCTTGCGCTCGGTGATGTCGCGGGAGATGGCGATGACCGCCGTGTTGCCCTTGTGATGGAACAGGCGGGCGCTGGTCTCCACCGGGATGCGGCGGCCGTCGGCGGCGACGTGCACGCGCTCGAACACGCCGCCGCCGTCGCGGCGGATCTCCGCCATGAGGCGCGGGATCTCCGCGGCGCCCTCGTCATCGCAGATGTCGGCGGGCGTGCGCTTCAGCAGCTCGTCCCGCGGGTAGCCCAGGCGCTCGCACGCCACGGCGTTGACGTCGACGAAGGCCGACGGCGTGCCGTCGGGCGTCAGGTGGTAGACGAACACCGCGTCGAGGCTGGAGTTGAACAGCAGCCGGTAGCGCTCCTCGCTCTCGCGCAGGATCTGCTGCTGGCGCAGGCGTTCGGATATCTCGTGGAAGGCCGCCACCGCGCCGCACACCTTTCCGTCGCGGATCAGCGGCGCCGCGGCCAGCGCCACCGGCAGCCACGCGCCGTCCTTGCGGACGAAATGGTTCTCGTGCGTCGTGAAGCGTCGGCCGGCGACGATCGCCTGATGCACCGGGCACGCCGTGGCCGGGAACGGCGTGCCGTCGCGGCGCGTGTGGTGGAACGTCTCGTGGGCGTTGCGGCCGAGCAGCTCGTCGTGCCGCCAGCCCAGCATCTCCTCGGCCGCGGGGTTGACGTACTCGATGACGTCGCGGTCGTTGACCACGTAGACGCCCTCGGTCAGCACCGCGGCGATCTCCTGGAAGCGGCGACGGCTCTCGCGCAGGGCATGCTCGGCCTCGCGGCGCAGGGTGATGTCCCGCAGCGTGCCCGACATGCCGGCCTCCGGCCCGTCCGCCGTGTCGCCCCGGCGGGCGTTCAGTTCGGTCCAGCGCCAGCGACCGTCGCGGGTGCGGATCCGCAGTTCCTGCCGGCTGTGCTGCAGCCAGCCGGTGGTCAGCGCCTCGAACAGCGCCTCCGCCTTCTCGCGGTCGTCGGGGTGCACGGCGTCGAGCATGGGCGTGCCGAGCGACTCCGCGACGGCGCAGCCGGTCAGGTCGGTCCAGGCGGGGTTCAGCAGGGTCCAGGCGCCGGCGCGGTCGGTCTTGAACACCACGTCGCGCACGCCGGCGAACACGACGCGGAAGCGGCGCTCGCTCTCGGCCAGCGCGCTCTCGACCGCCAGCCGCTCGCGCTCGTGCAGCATCAGCGTGCCGAGGAACAGCACGCCGAGCAGCGAGGTGGTGAGCAGCGGCAGCGCCGCGTTGCCCAACACCTGCCCGATCAGCCCCCAGTCGGGCAGCAGCACGACGCCGCAGAGGTTCATCGGGCCGACCACGGCGCCGAGCAGCAGCAGCTCCGGCGTGCCCAGCCGCGCCTCGCGGGGGCGGAGAGCGCGCTCGAAGGCGATGCCGGTCAGCGTGGTGGCGACGATGCCGACGATGCCGGCCATGGCGCCGACTCCGCCCTGCCACAGCCGGAAGGCGCCGGCCAGCGTGCCCGCCACCAGCGCGGCCACCGGGCCGCCGAACAGCGCCGACAGGCCGAGCAGCACGCTGCGCGCGTCGATGAGGATGCCCGGCGCCAGCACCGTGGGAATCAGCATGGAGCCCACCGCGCCGGCCGCGAACAGCAGGCCGAGGACGAGCGTGCGCTCCGGCCGGCCGGCCGGCAGGCGCCGGATGACGTGGGTGTAGGCGATGGACACCACGGCGAGCAGCCCGACGCTGCGCCCCAGGCCCATCAGCAGATCCGTGACCACCCCGATACCCCGCCCTCGTTCGCCCGCCCGTGGTGCCTCGGGCGGGACTCTTCACATTATATACCGATCCCCCGCGAAGGGCGCGGGAAACCGAGCGTTGCATTCCGCCCGGGGTTGCGACTTTTGGGCCATGCCCGGCGCGTCGGTGGCAAGCCCCTTCCCAGCCCGGCCGCTTCGCTCTATTGGGAGTGCATGGCGCGAACCAAGGATATGCCACGCTTCCTCCTCGGCCCCGTGCTCGTCTTCCGGGGCGAGCAGGGCGACCGCTGGCGCGTGTCGGCGTTGTTCGTCATCGACGGCGAGGACGAGCCCGACGACCTGCGCGTCGACGGCGTCGGCCTGCCGGTGCCGCCGCGGCACGTCGCGGCGTGGCGCGGCCGGCACCTCTGGCGCTTCGACTTCGCCGTGCCGCGCAGCACCGCCGACGGCGAGGCCTCCTACGGCTTCCAGGACGCCGAGGAGCGCTGGCGCATGGCGGTGCCGGCGCGCGGCGGCACGCCGCGGCTGGCCTACACCGCCTGCAACGGCACCGAGGACGAGCACCACAAGCGCACCGGCACCGCCGACCGCAACGCGCTGTGGAGCGACCTCGCGGCGCAGCACGCGCGCACGCCGTTCCACCTGCTGCTCCAGGGCGGCGACCAGCTGTACGCCGACACCGTGTGGCGCGACTGCCCGTCGCTGAAGGCGTGGAGCCGGCGCCGCGGCCGCTGGGCCCGCCCCTTCACGGCCGCCATGGCCGAGGAGGCGATGAGCTATTACGTCGGCCGCTACATCGACCTGTGGTCGCAGCCGGAGATCGCGCCGGTGCTGGCGCGCGTGCCGTCGGTGATGATGTGGGACGACCACGACATCTTCGACGGCTGGGGCTCGCTGCCCGGCGAGGCGCAGCACGCCGCGGTGCCGCGCGGCGTGGCGCTGGTGGCGCGGCGCGCCTTCACGCTGTTCCAGCTCGCCTCGCCGCCCGAGTCGCTGCCGGAGTGCGTGTGGGGCGCCGAGCACGGCGGCTTCACCCAGGGCTTCCGCGCCGGCGACCTCGGCGTGTTCGTCCCCGACCTGCGCAGCGACCGCACGCCGGACCGCGTGCTGTCGGAGCGCACCTGGGCCGCCCTGCCGGAGTGGCTGGAGCGGTTCCAGGGTTGCCGGCACCTGCTGTTCCTGTCCAGCGTGCCGCTGCTGTACGCCGACACCGGGGTGCTGGAACGCTGGGCCAACCGCCTGCCCGGCACGGCCAAGCTGCGCGACGACCTGCGCGACCAGTGGCGCAGCCCGGCGCACGTCGAGGAATGGCGGCGGCTGCTGGAGTTGCTGTCCGCCTTCTCGCTGCGCAGCGGTTGCCGGGTCACCGCGCTGTCCGGCGAGGTGCATTTCGGCGCGCGCGCCGTGCTGCACGGCGGCGGGGTGGAGATGTGGCAGCTGGTGTCGTCCGGCGTGGTGCACCCGCCGCCGGGACGGTTGGTGACGGCGCTGCTGGAGCGGCTGGCGGGGCGGCGCGACGCGCCCTTCCCCGGCTGGTCGCTGGAGATGCCGCCCTTCCCCGAGACCGGCCGCCGGCTGATCCGCGCGCGCAACTGGCTGTCGCTGCACCTCGACCGCAAGAACCAGCTGCACGCCCAATGGCACGCCGAGGGCGCCATCGGGCGGTTCCTGCAGGTGATCTGAGGGCTACGCCTTCCCCAGCACGAACACCAGGCCCGGCACCGGCGCCTGCTTCTCGCGGCGCGGCGAGCACTCCTCCAGCAGCAGCACGCCGAGACCGGCCGCCGCCGCGGTCTCCTTCAGATAGGCCACGGAGTGCGCGTAGCGCCGCGCCGGGCCGAGGGCGAAGCCGTCGCCCTCCAGGCGCTCGACCGTGGCCGCGAAACGGCCGCCCGGCGCCAGCGCGGTCGCGGCCGCCGCGAAGACCGGGGCGAGGTCGCCGATGTAGACGAGCACGTCGGCCGCCACCAGCAGGTCCCAGCGGGCCGGTTCGACCATGGCATCGACGATGTCGCCGACCGACAGCGCGTCGTACAGACCGCGGCCCCGCGCCTTCTCCACCATGCGCGGCGACAGGTCGACGCCGGCGAGGTGCGCGCACAGCGGCCGAAGCTCGACTCCCATGAGGCCGGTCCCGCAGCCGAGGTCGAGCGCGCGCATCCCTTGCAACGGTCCGCACACGCGGTCGATGGCCGCGCGCAGGATCCGCGGCGCGGCGTAGTCGAGCTTGCCGACGAGGTCGCTGTCGAAGCGGTCGGCGTAGCGGTCGAACAGGGCGCGCACGTACGCGGCGGAGAGGTCGGCGCCCTCCCCGCCTTCCAGCGCGGCGACCAGGGCTGCGGTGCGGTCGTCCGGCTCGATCTCCTGGGCGTGGCGCAGGGCGGCCAGCGCCTTGGCCGGCTCGCGCAGTTCGGCCCAGGCGTGGCCGAGCAGGCGGTGCAGGCCGGCGTCCCCGTCCAGGCGGCGCAGCGCCGGGGTGAGCAGTTCCACCGCGGCCAGCGCGTCGCCGCCGGTCATCAGCAGCTCCGCCAGTTCGGCCAGCACGTCGCGGTCGCCGGGGCGCAGCACCAGGGCCTCGCGGAGTTCCTCCGCCGCCTCCGCGGTGCGGCCGGCGCGCGCCAGGGCGCGGCCGTGGCCGCGGCGCACCGCGGCGGCGTCCGGGCGCTCGGCCACGAGGTCCTGAAACACGGAGAGCGCGCGGTCGTCACCGGCCGCCGCCAGCGCCTCCGCGCGGCCGAGGCGCCAGGACCAGCGGCCCGGATCGAGGCGCAGCGCGCGCCCGAACACGCGGGCCGCGTCGGCCGGTTCGGCGTCCAGCACCTCGGCGAGCGCGCCGTGCGCCTCGGCGTTCGTGGGGTCGGCGGCGACGGCCATCCGGAAGGCGCGGCCAGCGCCGGCCGAGTCGTCGGCGTAAAGCCGCTGGTAGCCGACCTCCAAAAAGCGGTCGGGGGTGCAGGAACCAGCGGACGTCGGGTGGAGGGACACTCTGTCGCAACCCATTCGGCAAGGAAGGGGCGCAGCTTAATGCCGCGCGGCGCCGCAACACGCAAGAGCCCCTTTAAAATAACCACTTAGTGTGATTTTCGCGACACGCTTCGGCACCGCACCCAAACCCCGGACCACGCTCCGCCATCCGCCGGACCAACGTCATACACCAAGGAAAAACAACGCCTTAGGCAATTCTGCGAGAGGATTTAGATCGCTATGCGGCTTGGCCTAGGCGACACCCGGCCGGATGGTGGCTGTGGTATTACCAGGACGTAATTGGGTTGACGATGGATCAAAATTTTGAAAAAAGTGCCTCGGCGTCCGATTGGGAGACGCTGACTTTTGGTTAGGAGGCGGTCGCCGTAAGCGACTCGGTGACCGGGAATCAAATCCGCGCAACGTGATGCGCGGTCCCCGCGGGCGGGCGGGACAGAAACAAGGGAGCGCAGTCATGCGAGGTCGGAATCAGCGCGTACGAACTATGCTCGGGGGCATGCTTGCCCTGGGCCTGGGAATGGCGCTCACGCCCCTCGCGGCGCAGTCGGCGGCCGCGGCCACCGAGGGATGCGTCGCCCACGCCGCCGAGGCGGAGCAGAAGCT
The DNA here is from genome assembly GCF_050789165.1 of Azospirillum sp. Lineage (NCBI taxonomy): Bacteria > Pseudomonadati > Pseudomonadota > Alphaproteobacteria > Rhodospirillales > Azospirillaceae > Azospirillum > Azospirillum sp. Next base: position 3,246 of record NZ_JBOZRT010000050.1, on the reverse strand, counting down.
GAACATCCCCGCGGGCATGCTCCTGGCCATCGCGCTCGTCGAGAGCGGCACCGACGGCACCCCGAACCCCTACGCGATCAGCGCCAACGGCCGTGCCGTCATGGCCCGCAGCCCCCAGGACGCCGCGCGCCACCTGCGCGACCGCGGTGGCCGCGTGCGGGAGAACACCTACGTCGGCTGCATGCAGCTGTCGGTGCAGGTCCACAAGGGCCAGTTCGCGCCGCTGGAAAAGATCGCCGACCCGCGCGAGAACGTCTGGTACGCCGGCCGCCTGCTGGTCCGCCTGCACGGCGAGGAAGGCAGCTGGAAGGCGGCCATCGCCCGCTACAACGGCACCTCGCCTCGCCGCGCCCAGGCCTACGTCTGCAAGGTCTGGCAGAACCTCGCGGAACTCGATCAGGACAGCGCCAAGCTGATCGCGTCGCCCAAATGCGACGACTCGGAGCGCGCCAGCATCGCCCCGGCGACGCGCCGCACCTTCCGCAACGCCCAGGTGGCCGCCCTGGACTGAGCCAGAACGGCTTCGGTCCCTCCCCTCTGGCAGGCTCGGGCGGAATGGGCTACATCCCCGTTCCATGAACTACCGCCACATCTTTCACGCCGGCAACTTCGCCGACGTGATGAAGCACGCGGTGCTGACGCTGATCGTCGAGCACCTGCGGGCCAAGCCGGCCGCCTTCTGCGTCCTCGACACCCACGCCGGCGTCGGACGCTACGACCTGACCTCGGACCCGGCGCAGCGCACCCTGGAGTACGCGGACGGCATCGGCCGCCTGTTCGGCCACGCCCCGCCGCACCCGGCGCTCGCCCCCTACCTGGACGCCGTGGCCGCCCTCAACCCCGGCGGGGATCTCCGCTGGTATCCCGGGTCGCCGCGGCTGGCGCGCGCCCTGCTGCGGCCGCAGGACCGGCTGGTGCTGAGCGAGCTGCACCCGGAGGACGCCGCCACGCTGAAGGCGGAATTCGCCCGCGACCCGCAGGTTACCGTGCACGCCATGGACGCCTACCACGCGCTGAAGGCGCACCTGCCGCCGAAGGAGAAACGCGGGCTGGTGCTGGTCGACCCGCCCTTCGAGGAGCCGGACGAGTTCGCCCGCCTCGTGGCCGGCCTCCGGCAGGCGTACCGGCGCTGGCCGACGGGGATCTACGCGATCTGGTACCCGATCAAGGAGCGCCCGGCGGTGTGGCGCTTCCAGGAGGCGCTGGCCGAGGCCGGCATCCCCAAGATCCTGCTGGCCGAGCTGACCATCCATCCGGAGGACACGCACCTGCGCCTCAACGGCTCCGGCCTCGCCATCGTCAACCCGCCGTGGAAGCTGGACGAGACGCTGGGCGCGGTGCTGCCTGCGCTGCACGCCGTTCTTCCCGGCACCGGCGGCGGCACGCGGGTGGAGTGGCTGGTCCCCGAAGCGTGAGCCGTGCACGCCCTTCCCGGCCGCCCTACATGAAGAGTCTCGGCGGATCGCAGGGAGACGGACGATGCTGATCGGGGTGCCCAAGGAGATCAAGAATCACGAGTACCGCGTCGGACTGACGCCGGCCTCGGTGCGCGAACTGGTCCACCACGGCCACGCCGTGCTGGTGCAGGCCGGCGCCGGACACGCGATCGGCCTGGAGGACGAGCAGTACGCCGCGGCCGGCGCGGAGATCGTCCCCGACGCCGCCACCGTGTTCGGCCGGGCCGAGATGGTCGTCAAGGTCAAGGAGCCGCAGCCGGCCGAGTGCCGCATGCTGCGCCAGGGCCAAGTGCTGTTCACCTACCTGCACCTGGCGCCGGATCCGGAGCAGACCCGGGCGCTGGCCGCCTCGGGCGCCGTCGCCATCGCCTACGAGACGGTGACGGACGAGCGCGGCGGCCTGCCGCTGCTGGCGCCGATGAGCGAGGTGGCCGGCCGCATGGCGGTGCAGGCCGGCGCGCACTGCCTGGAGAAGGCGCAGGGCGGCCGCGGCCTGCTGCTGGGCGGCGTGCCCGGCGTGCCGGCGGCCAAGGTGGTGGTGCTGGGCGGCGGCGTGGTCGGCACCAACGCGGCGCGCATGGCCATGGGGCTGGAGGCCAAGGTGGTGGTCGTCGACCGCTCGCTGGCCCGGCTGAAGGAACTGGACCTGCAGTTCGGCGCCAAGCTGCAGACCATCTACTCCACCGTCGACGCCATCGAGGAGCACGTGCTGGACGCCGACCTGGTGATCGGCGCGGTGCTGCTGCCGGGTGCGGCGGCCCCGAAGCTGGTGACCAGGGACATGGTGGCGCGCATGCAGCGCGGCGCCGTGGTGGTGGACGTCGCCATCGACCAGGGCGGCTGCTTCGAGACCAGCCGGCCGACCACCCACGCCGACCCGACCTACGTGGTGGACGGGGTGGTGCACTACTGCGTGGCCAACATGCCGGGCGGCGTGGCGCGCACCTCGACCTTCGCGCTGAACAACGCCACCCTGCCCTTCGTGCTGGCGTTGGCCGACCAGGGCTACCGCGCCGCGCTCGGCCGCGACCGGCATCTGCGCAACGGGCTGAACGTCCACGCGGGCAAGATCACCTGCAAGGCGGTGTCGGAGGCGCAAGGGCTGGACCATCAGTCCGCTGAAAAGGCGCTGGGCCTCTAAGCGAAACGATATCCCAAAAAAGGAGGACGGCTACGGTCCGACGCGCCCGGACCGTAGCCGGATGCCTCGACCCGGCACACGAAGACTTGCCGTATCCTTCCCCACAGGACAGCACGAGGGGAGGACATCACCATGCCCCACTATATGCTCCAGTGGCGGTTTTCCGCCGACAACTTCCGCAGCCTCGTCCAAAACCCGGACTCACGGGCGGAGACGGTCAGCAAGGCCATCGAGTCGTTCGAAGGCCGGCTCCATCAGTATTTCTTCGCCTTCGGCGACTATGACGGGGTGATCATCTGTGAATTCCCCGATCAGGAGCGGTGCGTCGCCTTCCTGGCGATGGTCGCGGCGAAGGGTGGATTCACCAGCTTCCAAACGACGCCCTTGCTCACTCCGGAGGAAGGCTTGCACGCCTTCGAGCGCGCCGGCCGGACACAGACGCCCTACCGTCCGGCCTTGAGCTGAGATGCACCGGCGGGCGGCATTGCCCAGAAGGCGCCGCCCGCTTTCCCGATCAGCGCTTGCCGCCGAAATGCCCGAGGTGATGGACCACCTCGCCGACGATGCCGCGGCGGAAGAGCAGGACGCAGACCACGAAGATGGCGCCGATGACCACGGTGACCGGGAACTGCGTGGCGGCCAGGTAGT